>NZ_JBLEBI010000188.1:0-13322 GCF_047340315.1 Streptomyces sp. AF1A | reverse complement strand
ACCCGGCCCGCCAGGGCGAGTCTGCGCAGCAGCCGCCGGGCGGGCTCCGGCTGATCGGTGTAGCGCAGCCACAGCGCCCGCTCCGCCGGTTCCACCGGGCCGTACGCCCCCAGGTCCGAGGCCAGCTGCCGCGGCGAACGCGGGCCGAGCGCCGAGCCGGCGACCCGCAGCGCCAGCGGCAGGCCCCCGCACAGCTCCCGGATCCGGTCGGCGGACTCGGCGTCGTACGGGCCCGTCGCGTCCTCGGCCGCCGCACCGAGCAGCTCCTCGGCGCCCGCCGCGTCCAGCGGCTCCACCGGCAGGTGGTGCACCCAGGCCGGGAGGTCGGCGGGCAGATTCAGGGCCGTCCGGGCGGTGACCAGGACCAGGCTGTCGGAGCGCTCCGGCACCAGCGCGCGCACCTGCTCCGGGTCCGAGGCGTCGTCCAGCACGATCGTCACCGGCAGCCCGGTCAGCTGCCGGTGATACAGCTCGCCGAGCCGCTTGACCTGCTGGTCCGGCAGGGAACGCTCCCGGAACAGCAGCTGCTCGCGGGGCGCGCCCAGCCGGTTGAGCAGGTGCAGCAGCGCGTCCCGGGTCGACAGCGGGGCCTGCTCCCCGCCGCCGCGCAGGTCCACGACCACCGCGCCGCGGAAGTGGTCCCGCAGCTCGTGCGCCGCCCGCACCGCCAGCGTGGTCCGGCCGGAGCCGGGCTCGCCGTGCAGCACGACCACCGTCGGGCGGGTCTCCGTGGTCGCCCGGGCCGCCTGCGCCCACTGCCTGATCCGCGCCAGCTCCGCCCGCCGTCCCGCGAACGGGCCGTCCGGCTCCGGCAGCTGGCCGAACGACTGCTCCAGCACGCTGCGCCTGCGCGCCGCCGCGCTCTTGTCCGCGCCGCGCAGCGCCGGACCGCCGGGTTTCTTCGGGCCGGTGGAGGCGCTGAGCATGCGCTGCTGATCGAGGAACGGGCGGACGCCCCGCACCTCCAGCGCGGTCAGCCACTGCAGCCGCAGCTGCTCCGCGCCGCCGGACTGGCCCGCCGCGCCCGCCCGGTGATGAGCGGCGGGCAGATGCGCGCCGGCGACCTTCACCACCGTGGCGGCGGCGCCCACCACGCCCGCGACCGCGCCCGCGCCCACGGCCGTGCCGGCGCCGGTGCCCAGGGACAGGTCGGCCACGGCGGCGGCGACCGCGGCGACGACGGCCACCATCAGGGCCGTTCCGGCGCCTTCCCGCGCGTACCGCTGCCCGAAGGTCAGCCGGCCGGCCTCGGCCTCCTCGAGTGCGCGGGTGTACGCCTCGTACTCCTCGGCCGCCGGCCGGGCGAGCGCGTCCAGCGCGGCCCGGGCCCGGGACAGCAGCAGCGCGCCGTCCGTCCGGCCGCCCGAGCGGCGTACCTCCTCCTCCACGGCCCTGGCCAGCAGCCGCTCCGCCTCCGCCCGATGGTCGTCCCGCATGTCCCGTCCCCCTCCGGCGACAACTCCAGTGCGTACGAGTCTCCTTGGAGCGGCGCACGAGCGCGAGAGGGCGGCGCTCACCGGCACCGCGGCCGTGCCCACCGGGAGGCCCGCTCGTTGCGCCTGCGGCTCTCCGCGCCGCGGTGCGCGGCGGTGCGACGGCGTTGCGCGCGCAAGGGCCGCGGGCCGTTCTGCGACCTGTCGCCCCTGTCGGGCAGGATGGGACCATGCCGAATCGACTGGCGCAGGAAACGTCCCCCTATCTCCTCCAGCACGCCGACAATCCCGTCGACTGGTGGCCCTGGTCGCCGAAAGCGTTCGAGGAGGCGCGGCGGCGCGGCGTGCCCGTGCTGCTGAGCGTCGGTTATTCGAGCTGCCACTGGTGTCACGTCATGGCCGACGAGTCGTTCGAGGACCGGCCCACCGCCGACTACCTCAACGAGCACTTCGTCAGCGTCAAGGTCGACCGCGAGGAACGGCCGGACGTCGACGCCGTGTACATGGAGGCCGTCCAGGCGGCCACCGGGCACGGCGGCTGGCCCATGACCGTGTTCCTCACCCCGGACGCCGAGCCCTTCTACTTCGGCACCTACTTCCCGCCCGCGCCCCGGCACGGCATGCCCTCCTTCCGGCAGGTGCTGGAAGGCGTCCAGCAGGCCTGGAGCACCCGCCGCGAGGAGGTCGCCGAGGTCGCCGGGAAGATCGTGCGCGACCTCGCCCAGCGGGAGCTCGGCGTGGGGGGCGCCGAGCCGCCCGGCGAGCAGGAGCTCGCGCAGGCGCTGCTCGGACTGACCCGCGAGTACGACCCGCAGCGCGGCGGATTCGGAGGCGCCCCCAAGTTCCCGCCGTCCATGGTGCTGGAGTTCCTGCTGCGCCACCATGCGCGCACCGGCTCCGAGGGCGCCCTGCAGATGGCCCGGGACACCTGCGAGCGCATGGCCCGCGGCGGCATGTACGACCAGCTCGGCGGCGGCTTCGCCCGCTACTCCGTCGACCGGGACTGGGTCGTGCCGCACTTCGAGAAGATGCTGTACGACAACGCGCTGCTGTGCCGCGTGTACGCCCACCTGTGGCGGGCCACCGGCTCCGACCTCGCCCGGCGGGTCGCCCTGGAGACCGCCGACTTCATGGTCCGGGAACTGCGCACCGACGAGGGCGGGTTCGCCTCGGCCCTCGACGCGGACAGCGACGACGGCACGGGCCGGCACGTCGAGGGCGCGTACTACGTCTGGACGCCGGGCGGGCTGCGCGAGGTCCTCGGCGAGGACGACGCCGCGCTGGCCGCCCAGTACTTCGGGGTCACCGACGAGGGCACGTTCGACCACGGGCAGTCCGTCCTGCAACTCCCGCAGAGCGAGGGCGTCTTCGACGCCGAGAAGGTCGCGTCCCTCAAGCGCCGGCTGCTGGACAGCCGCGCGCGGCGGCCCGCGCCCGGCCGGGACGACAAGGTGGTCGCCGCGTGGAACGGCCTCGCCGTCGCCGCGCTCGCCGAGACGGGCGCCTACTTCGGCCGGCCGGATCTGGTGCAGGCCGCGGTCGGCGCCGCCGACCTCCTCGTGCGCGTGCACCTCGACGAGCACGCCCGGCTGGTGCGGACCAGCAAGGACGGGCGCGCCGGCGCCAACGCGGGGGTGCTGGAGGACTACGCCGATGTCGCCGAGGGCTTCCTGGCGCTCGCCTCGGTGACCGGGGAGGGCGTCTGGCTGGACTTCGCCGGACTGCTCCTCGGGCAGGTGCTCGACCGCTTCACCGACCCGGAGTCCGGTGCGCTGTACGACACCGCCTCCGACGCCGAGCGGCTCATCCGCCGGCCCCAGGACCCCACCGACAACGCCACCCCGTCGGGCTGGACCGCGGCGGCCGGCGCCCTGCTGGGCTATGCCGCGCACACCGGGTCGGAGGCCCACCGCAGCGCCGCGGAGGCCGCGTTGGGGATCGTGAAGACGCTCGGGCCGCGCGTGCCCCGGTTCATCGGCTGGGGGCTCGCCGTCGCCGAGGCGCTGCTCGACGGGCCGAAGGAGGTGGCGGTCGTGGGCCCGTCGCTCGCCGACGAGGCGACGACCGCGCTGCACCGCACGGCGCTCCTGGGCACCGCTCCGGGCGCGGTCGTCGCCGTGGGCACCCCGGACAGCGACGAGTTCCCGCTCCTCGCCGACCGGCCGCTGGTCTCCGGTGAACCGGCGGCGTACGTCTGCCGTAACTTCACCTGTGACGCCCCGACGACTGATCCGGAGCGGCTGCGCACGGCGCTGACCGTTTCCTGAGCAGGTCCGGCGCCGGGAAGGTTAGCGGGCGTCGGCACAGAAGACCTCGGCCGGACTCCGGTCAGACCTCGGCCGGACTTCGGTCAGACCTCGGCCGGACTTCGGTCAGACCTCGGCCGGACTTCGGTCAGGCCCCGGCCGGACTCCGGTCAGACCTCGGCCGGACCCTGGCTTCGGCCGGCGAGGGCGCGGGCCACGATGGCCTCCAGCTGCTCGTGGTGCGCGCCCTTCCAGTAGGCGCGGGCGCATTCCGTGCACTGGGCGAAGACGTCGTACGTACGCCGGGTGCCGCCCTCGAGCCGATCGGCGACCTCCTCCTTGGTGGCGCTGCGCAGCAGGCCGTTGCAGGCGGTGCAGCGGGTCCAGGGGCGCAGGTCGGGGGCGAATCGGTCGAGGACGTCGGCCAGCTGGTCGTCGGGGCGGGTGCTGTAGACGAAGGCGCCGGCCCACAGTTCGCGGCGGCGCAGCAGACCCCGGTCGCGGCTGAGCATCACGCGCTTCTCGGCGGCCGAGCGCGCGGCCAGCGCCGCGTCACCGATGTCGGTCGACTCGTACGCCGTGTCGACGCCGAGCAGGCGCAGCCGGCGGGCCAGGGTACCGAGGTGGACGTCGAGGAGGAAGCGCAGCGGGGCGCCGGGAACCCGTTGGGGGCGCTCCACGGCACGCACGCGGACCGTCTCGCCGGCCTTCGGGATGTGCGAGGCGGGCACCTCGCGGCCGTCCACCACCAGCGCGCCGACCTCGGTCAGCGGCACGCCGAGGGACTCGATGACGTGGCCGAGCGTCGAGACGCCGTCCGTGCCGAGCACGGTGGCACCCGCGCGCCGGGCCGGCGGGACGAACAGCCTGAGTCCGGGGGCGACTTCGACGTGGATCTCGGTTGCGCTCACCCCGTCAGCATCGCACGGCGCGCGCCGCGGGCCTCAGCGGTTTTCGCCGGGCAGGCCGTGCTGCAGGACGTCCAGGCTGCGGTCGACCAGGGCCGCGAAGTCGTCGTGGTGCCCGTGTTCGGCCCAGTACATGGACGTCTCCATCAGGCCGCCGATCAGGGACATGGCGTAGACGCGCACCTCCAGGCTCTCCGGGTCGCGGCCGGTGCGCTCGCCGATGGCCCGGCAGAGCATGCGGCCGGTCACCGACATGCTCTCCATCATGCGCGAGCGCACCGCGGGGACCTGCACCATGAGGTGGGTGCGCAACCGGGAGATCCGCCGGTCCTCCTCGACGCCGAGCTGTACGGCCCGGCGCATCACGTGGCGGATGGTGTCCGGCCAGGGTTCCTCGGCGGGCCGCTGCCGGATCTCCTCCAGGATGACGCTGTCGTACTCGTCGGTGAGGACGATGTCCTCCTTGGTCGGGAAGTAGCGGAAGACGGTCGACGGCGACACCTCCGCGCGCTCGGCGATCTGCTCGATCGTCGTGGCGTCGTAGCCCTGCTCCTCGACGAGCGCGTAGGTCGCCGCGCGGATGGCCTCGCGGGTCTTGATCTTCTTTCGCTCGCGCAGCCCCAGGCGGGGCCGGTCGGCGGAGGAGGTGCTGGTGGGGCGTGCGGCCGTCATGCCGGTCATTGTCCGGCATCCGCCGCCGGGGCGGCCACGGCCGGTGCCTCCTCCCGCTCCGTGCGCCGTGCCGGGGGTGCGGCGGGCAGCAGCAGGGCCGCGAGCAGGGCGGCGACGAGCGAGGCGGCGGCGCACACCAGCAGCACCAGGGTCATGGCGTGGACGTACGAGGCGTCCGCGGAGGCCGCCAGGTGGTCCGAGTGCAGCTGCGCGGCCGCCACGTGGGCCGCGACCACGGACTCCTCGGCGCCGTGCGCAACCGGCCCGGGCAGCCCGGCCACGTCGAGCCGGTCCCGGAAGGCGCTCGCGAGGAGGCTGCCGAGCAGGGCGATGCCGACCGCGCCGCCGACCTGCCGCAGCGTCATGAGCAGTCCGGAGCCGCTGCCGGCCCGGTCGGCGGGCAGGGCGCCGAGCGCGCCGTCCATCGCCGGGACGACCGAGAAGCCGAAGCCGAGGCCCGCGATCGACAGCCACAGCGCGGTGAGGCCGTAGCCGTCGTGCACGCCGGTACGGCTGCCGAGCAGCGCGGCGAAGGCGAGCACGGCCAGGCCGGCGGCGACCACGCCCCGCGCCCCGAACCGGGCGACGACCGGCTGGGCGCCCTTCGCCGCGATCATCAGCCCGCCCATCATCGGCAGCAGCCGCACACCGGTGCCGAGGGCGTCGTGGCCGAGGACGGCCTGCAGATAGGCCGGCAGCACGAACATCAGGCCCGACAGCACGAACATCACCAGCGTCGCCGCGACGGCGTTCAGCAGGAAGCCGCGTTGGGCCAGCAGCCCCATGTCGAGCATGGGGCGGGGCCGTCGGCGTTCGCACAGCACCAGGGCCGTGAGCAGGACGCCGGCCACCGCGAACATCGCCAGTACCAGGGCGTCGGCCCAGCCGCGGTCGGGAGCCTCGATGATCGCGTAGATGAGGGCGGCCAGGCCGGTCGCGGTGAGCGCGGTGGAGACGGCGTCGACCCTGGGGGAGGCGGGGTCGCGGGTCTCGGGCAGCAGGAACACGCAGGCGGCGACGGCGAGGGCGGCCATCGGCACGTTGATCAGGAACACCGAGCCCCACCAGAAGTGGCCCAGCAGCCAGCCGCCGATGATCGGGCCGAGCGGCAGGCCGAGCGCGGACGCGGCGGAGATGAGGCCGACGGCCTTGCTGCGCTCGTCCGGGCCGAACAGCGAGGGCAACACGGACAGCGCGAGCGGCATGATCAGCGCGGCGCCGGCGCCCATGACGGCGCGGGCCGCGATCACCCCGTGCACGTCCCCGGCCAGGGAGCCGGACAGCGAACCGGCCAGGAAGACGCCGAGTCCGGCGATGAGCATCAGGCGCCGGCCGAACCGGTCGCCGAGCAGGCCCGCCGGGAGCATCAGCGCGGCGAACACGACGACGTACGCGTCGGCCATCCACTGCTGCTGCCCGGTCGTGGCACCGAGCTGCCCGGCCATGGTCGGCAGGGCCACGTTCAGGATCGTCGAGTCGAAGCCGAGCACGAGCATGCTCACGACCAGGGCCCCGAGGGACCACCAGCGCCGGGGGTCGGGCCGCGCGCCTTCGGCAGGAGTGACAGTCGCCATGGAATGAAGGTAACTCTCAAAATCATTAGACTGTCAATCGGTAGGAAGTGTCAGGGAACAGGAAAGGCCACGGCTCGTCCGAGCCGTGGCCTTTCGGGGCGGGAGTGGCTAGGTGTGCTGGTACGCCACCAGGGAGATGCAGACGTAGTGCACGACGAATGCCGCGAGCGTGAAGGAGTGGAAGACCTCGTGGAAGCCGAACCAGCGCGGTGAGGGGTTCGGCCGCTTGATGCCGTAGATCACGCCGCCGGCGCTGTACAGCAGCCCGCCGACGATGACCAGGACCAGGACGGCGATGCCACCGGTGCGCAGGAAGTCGGGCAGGAAGAAGACGGCCGCCCAGCCCATCGCGATGTAGCAGGGCGTGTACAGCCAGCGCGGGGCGCCCACCCAGAAGACCCGGAAGACGATCCCGGCCGCCGCCGCGGCCCAGATGCTCCACAGCAGCCACTGGCCCTTCGCGCCGGGCAGGAGCAGCAGGGTCAGCGGGGTGTAGGTGCCCGCGATGATCAGGAAGATGTTGGCGTGGTCCAGGCGCCGCAGGACGCCGTCCATGCGCGGGCTCCAGTTGCCCCGGTGGTACAGCGCGCTGATGCCGAACAGCAGGCAGGCGGTCAGGACGTAGATCCCGCAGGCGATGCGGCCACGGGTCGAGTTGGCGAGGGCGGTGAGCACGAGGCCCGCGACGAGTACGGCCGGAAACATGCCCAGGTGCAGCCATCCGCGGAGCCTGGGCTTGACCGGATGCGACAGGGAGAGCGCGCCGGGACCGCGGCCACCGGCCGGCGTGTCCATGGGCGCGTCGGGGGCGGACGCAGTCATGCGGGGCATGGTACCTACGCCTCCGTAAGTCGGGTGTGAGCGCCTGCCATGGTCGTTCGGACGCAAAAAGACCTTCAGGTAGATCCAAGCTGCGCGCCAAGGGAACGTAAACGAGCCTGGAAACCGTGGGCCTGCTCACCTCGCTCACCTGTGAGGCCCCCTGGACATATGGGCACCCACGTCGGATACGATCAAATGAGTGCAGTCGGCACCGGATGAGCACCGAAGCGTCCGGGTCGCAGCCCCCACGGGGCAACAAGGACAAAATCCCTCACTTAGGAGCAACCGTGGCGCGCGACATATCGGCTTCCAGCGTCCCCACCAACCATCAGGAACTGATCTCGTGGGTGAACGAGATCGCCGAACTGACGCAGCCGGACAGCGTGGTCTGGTGTGACGGCTCCGAGGCCGAGTACGAGCGGCTGTGCGAAGAGCTCGTGGCCAGGGGCACCTTCAAGAAGCTCGACCCGATCAAGCGCCCGAACTCCTACTACGCCGCCTCCGACCCCTCCGACGTCGCGCGCGTGGAGGACCGCACCTTCATCTGCTCCGAGAAGGAGGAGGACGCGGGCCCGACCAACCACTGGAAGGCCCCCGCCGAGATGCGGGAGATCTTCACCGGCGAGAAGGGCCTGTTCCGCGGCTCCATGCGCGGTCGCACCATGTACGTGGTGCCCTTCTGCATGGGCCCGCTCGGCTCCCCGCTGTCCGCGATCGGCGTGGAGATCACCGACTCCGCCTACGTGGCCGTCTCCATGCGCACCATGACGCGCATGGGCCAGGCCGTCCTGGACGAGCTCGGCGACGAGGGCTTCTTCGTCAAGGCCGTCCACTCCCTCGGCGCCCCGCTGGAGGAGGGTCAGGCGGACGTGCCGTGGCCGTGCAACTCCACCAAGTACATCTCGCACTTCCCCGAGGACCGCGAGATCTGGTCGTACGGCTCGGGCTACGGCGGCAACGCCCTGCTCGGCAAGAAGTGCTACGCCCTGCGCATCGCCTCCGTCATGGCGCGTGACGAGGGCTGGCTGGCGGAGCACATGCTGATCCTGAAGCTCACCCCGCCGCAGGGCGAGTCCAAGTACGTCGCCGCCGCCTTCCCGAGCGCCTGCGGCAAGACCAACCTCGCCATGCTGGAGCCCACGATCTCCGGCTGGACCGTGGAGACCATCGGCGACGACATCGCGTGGATGCGCTTCGGCGAGGACGGCCGTCTGTACGCGATCAACCCCGAGGCCGGCTTCTTCGGCGTCGCGCCCGGCACCGGCGAGCACACCAACGCCAACGCCATGAAGACCCTGTGGGGCAACTCGGTCTTCACCAACGTCGCCCTCACCGACGACGGCGACGTGTGGTGGGAGGGCATGACGCAGGAGATTCCGGCCCACCTCACGGACTGGAAGGGCCGCGACTGGACCCCGGACTCCGCCGAGCCCGCCGCCCACCCCAACGCCCGCTTCACCACCCCTGCCGCCCAGTGCCCGATCATCGCGCCCGAGTGGGAGGACCCCAAGGGCGTGCCGATCTCGGCGATCCTCTTCGGCGGCCGGCGCGCCAGCGCGGTGCCGCTGGTGACGGAGTCCTTCGACTGGAACCACGGCGTCTTCCTCGGCGCCAACGTGGCCTCGGAGAAGACCGCCGCGGCCGAGGGCAAGGTCGGCGAGCTGCGCCGCGACCCGTTCGCCATGCTGCCGTTCTGCGGCTACAACATGGGCGACTACATGGCCCACTGGATCGACGTGGCCAAGGACAAGGACCAGTCCAAGCTGCCGAAGATCTACTACGTCAACTGGTTCCGCAAGAACGACGAGGGCAAGTTCGTCTGGCCCGGCTTCGGCGAGAACTCCCGTGTCCTGAAGTGGATCGTGGAGCGCCTGGAGGGCAAGGCCGAGGGCGTCGAGACGCCGATCGGCATCCTGCCGGCCAAGGGTGCCCTCGACACCAGCGGCCTGGAACTGTCCGACTCCGACCTCGACTTCCTGCTCTCGGTCGACAAGGAGGTGTGGCGCGAGGAGGCCGCCCTGGTCCCCGAGCACCTCAACACCTTCGGCGACCACACCCCGAAGGAGCTGTGGGACCAGTACCGCGCGCTGGTGGAGCGCCTGGGCTGACACCCGCACAAAAGACCCCGCGGCCGGTCCGGATGCCCTGACCAGCGATCGTCACGGCCGGCCGCGGTGCAGGCGGCACGGCAACGGGCCCGGGGCCCGCACCGTACGAAGGCGTACGGAGCGGACCCCGGGCCCGTTCCTCTTGCGTGAATCATCTGATTCGTACGGTAGGCGCGCAAAAAAGCCGTATTCGCGGATTATTCACCTATGGTGCTGCCATGCGTGGAATTCTCCTGGCCGGGGGTACCGGCTCGCGACTGTGGCCCTTGACCCGTTCGGTGCCGAAGCAACTGCTGCCGGTGTTCGACAAGCCGATGGTGTATTACCCGCTTTCCACACTTGTGATGGCCGGTATCAGCGAAATTCTGATCATCACCACACCCGAAGAGCAGGGGCAGTTCCGTCAGTTGCTCGGCGACGGCAGCCAACTGGGACTGCGCCTGGAATACATGGCGCAGGAGACGCCGAAGGGAATTGCCGAGTCCTTCCTCCTGGGTGCCGACTTCATCGACGGCGAACCGGTCGCCCTGATCCTCGGCGACAACATCTTCCACGGAAGCGGCCTGGGCACCGGGCTGGCGCGGCATCAGGAACCGGCGGGCGGACGGGTGTTCGCCTACCAGGTCGCCCATCCCTCGGCGTACGGCGTGGTGGAGTTCGACGGCTCGGGGCGGCCCCTGTCCATCGAGGAGAAGCCGGCCCGGCCCAGGTCCCGCTACGCCGTGCCCGGCCTGTACTTCTACGACCACCGTGCCGTGGACATCGCCCGCGGGCTGCGGCCCAGCGCCCGGGGCGAGTTGGAGATCACCGACCTCAACCGCGCCTACCTGGAGGCCGGGGCGCTGCACGTCACCCGGCTCGACCGGGGCACCGCGTGGCTGGACACCGGGACCTTCACCGCCATGATGCGGGCCGCGGAGTTCGTCCGGGTGATCGAGGAGCGCCAGGGTCTGAAGGTCGGCTGCCTCGAGGAGGCGGTCTGGCGGGCCGGCCTGATCGACGACGACCGGCTCAGGGATCTGGCCCGGCCGCTGCTCAAGAGCGGATACGGCGACTATCTGCTCGGGCTGCTCGAGGAATCCCGTCCTTTCGTCACCCAGCAGAGAAGCGCGGACGTCCCGAAAGCGCGCAGGCGCTGAGGGGCGCGGCGGCGCCGCGTCGCCCGCCCGTGTGCGGGTACCCGGTTTTCACCGGCTGAAGGAGTGATGGGCCCATGGCAGGCGGTGATGAATTCTACTCGTCCGACCGTCCGGAGCATCCGCAGATGGCGGAGGACCGGCCGCGCGGCGGAGGTCCGGAGGACCGCGAGGCCGGGGTGGGACCAGGGCGCGTATGGCTGTGGTGGATCGTGATGGCGGTGGTGATCCTGATCCTCTTCTTCCTCTTCATCTGAGGATCATCCGTGGATTGTCGATTGCCCCGCCCGGGGTGTGTGGCGCCCGGTCCGCGCGTCGCTGCGGGTGCACGCGGACCGGGGCCGACCAGGGGACCCGTGGGCGGGTCAGTGGGCCGCGCTCAGCGTCCGCGGACCGGCCAGTGCGGCCGTGTGGGCGTCCATGCGCTCGGCGGAGAGGATCGCCGCCGCGGTGTCCGCGCGCGACGCGGCGACGACCAGGGCGCGGCCGGCGAGGGCGTGGGCCCGCTGGTGCAGGGCCCGGGGATCGGCGCCGGTGGCCGCCGCCGAGCGCACCGGAGCCTGCCCGTCTCGCAGGCGGGCCACCTGCGCCGCCAGGCGCTCCCCTGCCGTGTCCAGGTCGGCGGACGGCGACAGGGCGCGCAGCTCGTCGGTGACCGCGAGCAGCGCGGCGAGATGCCCGGCGAGCTGGATGTCCAGCTCCTCCTCGCGGGACCGGTGGGGGAAGTCGGAGGGGGTGCCGGCCATCGTGCTGTGGACCGACTTGGCGCGGATCGGTTCGTACATGGGATGGCCTCCTGTGCGCTGACAGGAAACCATCCTAGCTTGGAATTCGTCTAAAGTTGAGCGGAGTCACGGACTGAAGCGCCTCGGCTACGGTGGGCTCGGCTACGGCTGGCCGTATCCGTCCAGGAAGTTCCCGATCCTGGTCACGGCGTCCCTGAGGTCCCCGACCGCCGGCAGCGTGACCACCCGGAAGTGGTCCGGCTCGGGCCAGTTGAAGCCCGTGCCCTGCACCACCATGATCTTCTCCTTGCGTAGCAGGTCGAGGACCATCTGCCGATCGTCCCTGATCTTGAAGACCTGGGGGTCCAGGCGCGGGAAGAGGTACAGCGCGCCCTTCGGCCGCACACAGCTCACGCCCGGGATCTGCGTCAGCAGTTCGTAGGCGGTGTCCATCTGTTCCTTCAGCCGGCCGCCCGGCAGCACCAGGTCGTTGATCGACTGGCGTCCGCTGAGCGCGGCGACCACGCCGTGCTGGCCCGGCATGTTGGCGCACAGGCGCATGTTCGCCAGGATCGTCAGGCCCTCGATGTAGGAGTCGGCGTGGGCGCGGGGGCCGGAGACCGACATCCAGCCCACCCGGTAGCCGGCCACCCGGTACGCCTTCGACATGCCGTTGAAGGTGAGCGTGAGCAGGTCGGGGGCGATCTTCGCGGTCGGGGTGTGCCGGGCGCCGTCGTAGAGGATCTTGTCGTAGATCTCGTCGGAGCAGACCAGCAGGTTGTGCCGGCGGGCGATGTCGGTCAGGCCCTTGAGCATCGCCTCGTCGTAGACCGCGCCCGTGGGGTTGTTCGGGTTGATGATGACGATGGCCTTGGTGCGGTCGGTCACCTTGCGCTCGACGTCGGCGAGGTCCGGCATCCAGTCGGACTGCTCGTCGCAGCGGTAGTGCACCGCCGTACCGCCGGACAGGGAGACGGCCGCGGTCCACAGCGGGTAGTCCGGGGCCGGTACGAGGACCTCGTCGCCGTCGTCGAGCAGGCCCTGCATCGCCATCACGATCAGCTCGGAGACGCCGTTGCCGATGAAGACGTGCTCGACGTCCGTCTCGATGCCGATGGTCTGGTTGTGCATGACGACCGCGCGGCGGGCGGCCAGCAGGCCCTTGGCGTCGCCGTAGCCGTGCGCCGTGGAGACGTTGCGGAGGATGTCCTCCAGGATCTCCGGGGGGCACTCGAAGCCGAAGGCGGCCGGGTTGCCGGTGTTGAGCTTGAGGATGCGGTGCCCCGCCGCCTCAAGCCGCATGGCCTCCTCGAGAACCGGACCCCGGATCTCGTAACAGACGTTGGCGAGCTTGGTCGACTGGATCACCTGCATGCCCGTGAGCTTACGGCCCGGTAACGCCTCCTGCAGGGTGTTATCCGCCACGTGAGACGGAGGTTTGCCCGGATATCGCCGACGGCTGTCTCAGGAGTCACTTGCGTCCATAGAATCCGCTGTCATGTCCAGCGAACGCGAGTATGAGACGGCGGCGCGGGGGGCGTCCGGACCGGGACAAGAGCCCGATGTCCAGCCGGCCGTGTACATCCCGCAGCCGGCTCAGGCCCCGGCGTACGAAAGGTACTCCGACCCCGCCGCCGCCCACGGCTGGGAGAACGCCTACGACGAGACCCGGGAGCTGCCGCCGGTGGTGGACTCGGG
>NZ_JBLEBI010000187.1:0-13333 GCF_047340315.1 Streptomyces sp. AF1A | reverse complement strand
ATTGATGCTCGCGTCCACTGTGTATGTTCTGAGGCAACGAACGGTTGCCGGCCTAGAGCAGAACGCATAACTGAAGAGTGTGCTTGTTCGCTCGAAACCATTAGGGTTTCGGTGGTCATAGCGTGAGGGAAACGCCCGGTTACATTCCGAACCCGGAAGCTAAGCCTCACAGCGCCGATGGTACTGCAGGGGGGACCCTGTGGGAGAGTAGGACGCCGCCGAACAATCTTTGGAGGACCCCTGGTCACCAGCGTTCAGCTGGGACCAGGGGTCCTTTCGTTTTTTACAATGTTTGCGGTACCGAAGACAGGAGTCACCATGTCCACCAACTCTCCCGACGACCGACCGGAGCGCGACCAGCGGCGACGGGAGGGTGGTGACCGGGGTGACCGCGGCGGCTACCGCGGTGACCGGGGCGGCTTCCGGCGCGAAGGCGACCGTGGCGGCTACGGCCGGCGCGACGACAGCCGCGGCGGTGGCTACGGCGACCGCGACCGTGGTGACCGCGGTGGCTTCCGCCGAGACGACCGCGGCCGTGACGACAGGCGGGACGATCGCCGTGACGACAGGCGTGGTGGACACGGCCGTTGGGACGATCGCCGCGAGGGTGACCGGGGTTCGCGTCCGGCGTTCCAGCGGGACGACCGGGACCGCGGGCCGCGCCGTGACGACCGTGGCGACCGTGGCTACCGCCGGGACGACAGGCGTGACGACCGGCGGGACGACCGCCCGGCCTTCCGCCGCGACGACGACCGTGGAGGTTACGGCCGGCGCGACGACAACCGTGGCGCCTACGGCCGGCGCGACGACAGCCGCGGCGGTGGCTACGGCGACCGCGACCGTGGTGACCGCGGTGGCTTCCGCCGAGACGACCGCGGACGTGACGACAGGCGTGACGATCGCCGCGATGACCGTCGCGACGACAGGCGTGGCGGCTACGGCCGCAGGGACGATCGCCGCGAGGGTGACCGGGGTTCGCGTCCGGCGTTGCAGCGGGACGACCGGGACCGCGGGCCGCGCCGTGACGACCGCGGCGACCGTGGCTACCGCCGCGATGAGCGCCGGGATGACAGGCGCGACGGCCGCCGTGACGACCGGCGGGACGACCGTCCGGCCTTCCGCCGCGACGACGACCGCGGTGGCTACGGCCGGCGTGATGACGACCGCGGTGGCTTCGGTCGTCGCGACGACGACCGCGGTGGCTACGGCCGGCGCGAGGACAGCCGTGGCGGTTACGGCCGTCGCGACGACGACCGCCGGGGCGAGGACCGTGGCGGCTTCCGGGGCCGGGACGACCGGGGCGGCCGTGGACCCCGTAGGGACGACCGAGGCGGTCGCCCGGGCGGCTTCCGCGGGCGGGACGGGCGCGACGGGCGGGACGACCGCCGTGGCGGTGGGCGCTTCCGTGACGAGCGGGACCGGGACCGGGAGCCGATCAAGCGGCTGCCGATTCCGGAGGAGGTCACCGGCGAGGAGATCGACCGGGACGTCCGGCAGGAGCTGCAGAGCCTGCCGAAGACGCTCGCGGAGGACGTGGCGAAGAACCTGGTGATGGTCGCCCGGCTGATCGACGAGGACCCCGAGGCCGCCTACGGCTACTCGAAGGTGGCCCTGCGTCTGGCGTCCCGTGTGGCCGCCGTGCGCGAGGCCGCCGGGTTCGCCGCGTACGCCAACCAGAAGTACAGCGAGGCCCTCGCCGAGTTCCGGGCCGCCCGGCGCATGACGGGCAACGTGGACCTGTGGCCGGTGATGGCCGACTGCGAGCGCGGGCTCGGGCGGCCGGAGAAGGCACTGGACATGGCGGGCGCCCCGGAGGTGCACAAGCTGGACAAGGCCGGGCAGGTCGAGATGCGTCTCGTGGCGGCCGGTGCCCGGCGCGACATGGGCCAGCTGGACGCGGCCATCGTGACCCTGCAGAGCCCGGAGCTGGCCTCCAACGCCGTACAGCCGTGGACCGCGCGGCTGCGGTACGCCTACGCCGACGCCCTGCTGGCCGTCGGTCGCGAGGCGGAGGCGCGGGAGTGGTTCGCGAAGGCCGTGGAGGCTGACCGGGATGGCAGCACCGACGCCTCCGACCGGCTCGCCGAGCTGGACGGCGTCGAGTTCGTCGACGCCCTCGACGAGGCCGGGAACGCGGCCGGGGACGAGGACGGCGGTGAGCCCCGGTCCGGCGACGCCGAGCAGGAGCAGGGCGACCGGGACTGACGACGGTCACTCGAAAGAGGGCGGGCCCATGACGGGTCCGCCCTCTTTCGCGTGTCAGATCTCCAGCGCCCGGAGCACCAGCCCCGAGGCGGGCTTCGGCCCGAAGGACGTCGACTTGCGCGGCATCGTGACGCCCTGGCGGGCCAGGTCGCGTACGACCTCCTCACGGACCGGATGCATCAGGACGGCGGTTCCGCCGTCGTGCTCCGCCTTGGCGACCGTCGCGGCCGTGTCGTGGATATAGGCGATGTGGGCCGGGGAGTCCTCGGGGATGTTCCAGACGTGTTCCAGCAGCGTGGCGTGCAGGACCGTGGCGTCCAGGGAGCGCCAGGCGGCCGGACGGTCCGCGGGGACGGTGCGGGCCAGCAGGTCCGGGTCGGGACGGTCGATCAGGTGGAAGGCGCCGTCGCCCGCCAGGAGGAAGGCGTTGCCCGCGCGGCACGCGTCCGCCAGCGCCTCCAGGGCCTTGGGGAGGGGTGTGTCGAGGTGCCGTACCCGGAACAGGCCCTCCACGGCCGTCAGCGCGTCCGCCACCGGCAGGCCGTGCAGCAGGCGGTGGATGGCGCGGACGCGCAACGGGTAGCGGGCCGTGTCGACGAGTAGGACCAGGCCGTAGTCCCAGGGGCTGGGGGAGGGGTGTTCCGCGCGCAGCCGGCAGTACGTGGCCCAGCGGTGGTGGCCGTCGGCGATCAGTGCCTGGTGGTGGGCCAGGTCGGACTGGATGCGGGCGACGTCGGCGGGGTCGGTGACCGACCAGAGGCGGTGGTCGTAGCCGTCCTCGGTGGTCGTGGCCAGCAGCGGCGGTTTCTCCGCCGTGCGCTCGACGACCTCGGCCGCCGTGCCGTTGCCGTGGTAGCTCAACAGCAACGGCTCGAGGTTCGCGCGCGTGGCGCGCATCAGAGCCGCGCGGTCGGCGACCACGGGGAGCATGACGTCCTCGTGCGGCAGCACGACGCCCTCGGCGGGCTCGGAGACGCGCAGCGCGCCGATCACGCCGCGCTGGAGCATGTCGTTGCCGTCCCGCTGCTCGTAGACGTAGAGGCCGGGTTCCGGGTCCGTGGTGAGTATGCCTTCGTCCAGCCAGCGGCGCAGGGTGTCGGCCGCCTGTTCCGTGCGCTGGCTCGCCGTACCGGCCTGCGGAAGGATCAGCCGGACGATGTTGTACGGATCGGCCGACTGGAGGTGGTGCACCCCGTCCGGGCGCACGACGACGTCGTACGGCGGGGAGGTGACGGAGGCCAGGCTGCCGACCCGGTCGGGGTCGTAACGAAGGCCTCGGAACGGAGTGAGTTCCAGGCCCCGGCGCGCCGTTGCTTCCGAGCGACCTGCAGTGTTCATCCCGGCATCGTACGTGTGTCAGTGCCATGCGGGATGATCGAGGGGAAGGCGAGTCAACGAGGAGCGATGCGAAGATGAGCGACGGCGTCAGGACGAGCCCCGAGGGCAGCGGGCAGCCCCTGAGCGAGGCGTACGACACGGCGCTGCTCGACCTGGACGGGGTGGTGTACGCGGGCGGGAACGCGATCGCGCACGCCGTCGACTCGCTGGAGCGCGCCCGGAGGGGCGGGATGCATCTGGCGTACGTCACCAACAACGCGCTGCGCACGCCGGACACGGTGGCGGAGCACCTGACCGAACTGGGGATACCGACGGCGGCGGACGACGTCATCACCTCGGCGCAGGCGGTCGCGCGGCTGATCAGCGAGCAGGTGCCGGCCGGGGCTCGTGTGCTGGTGATCGGCGGTGAGGGGTTGCGGGTGGCGTTGCGGGAGCGGGGCCTGACGCCGGTGGAGTCGGCGGACGACGACCCGGCGGCGGTCGTGCAGGGGTACGGCGGGCCCGAGCTGACGTGGGGGCGGTTCGCGGAGGCGTCGTACGCGGTCGCGCGCGGGGTGCCGTGGTTCGCGTCCAACACCGATCTGACGATTCCGAGCGAGCGGGGAATCGCGCCGGGCAACGGGGCGGCGGTGGAGGTCGTGCGGATCGCGACCGGAGCCGAGCCGCAGGTGGCGGGCAAGCCACTGCCCCCGATGCACCGGGAGACGGTCATCCGGACGGGCGCGAAGCGGCCGCTGGTGGTCGGGGACCGGCTGGACACCGACATCGAGGGCGCGTTCAACGGCGGGGTGGACTCGCTGCTGGTGCTGACCGGCGTCACCGACGGCGGCCGGCTGCTGGCGGCGCCGCCGCAGCACCGGCCGACGTATGTGGACGCGGATCTGCGGGGTCTGCTGACCGGCCAGCCGGATGTCACCCCGGAGGGTGAGGGCTTTCGGTGCGGTGGCTGGACGGCCAGGGCCGGCGCCGACCGGCTGGAGCTGGAGGGCGACGGCGCGGCCCTGGACGGGCTGCGCGCCCTGTGCGCGGCGGCCTGGACGGCGGCCGGAGAGGGCGTGTGCGAGCTGGACGGCGGGAAGGCGCTGGCGCGCCTCGGGCTCTGACACGCACGCGCCGTCGATGAGTGGGCGAGGGTAGGCTAACCTAACCTCGTGTTGGTCGACAGTCCTCCGGAACAGCGCGCGAAGACCGCCCCCGCGCCCCCAACCCGCCGGGCGGCGCGGGCCCTTGGGCTGCTGCTCTCCGTCGCGATCCTGGCGCTCGCCGCGCTGGCGAGCATCGCGATCGGGGCCAAGGGGCTCTCGCCCGCCCAGGTCTGGCACGGCCTGTTCCACGACTCGGGGACCTACGGCGACGTCGTCGTGGCCGAGCGGCTCTCGCGCACGGTCCTCGGACTGCTGGCCGGCGCCGCGCTCGGCCTGGCGGGCGCCGTGCTGCAGGCGCTCACCCGCAACCCGCTGGCCGACCCCGGGCTGCTCGGCATCAACGCGGGCGCCTCGGCGGCCGTCGTCACGGCCATCACGTACTTCGGCGTCACCAGCCTCACCGGCTATGTGTGGTTCGCCTTCCTGGGGGCGGCGGCGGTGGGCGCGCTGGTGTGGTTCCTCGGCGGCAGCCGGGGTGCCACCCCGGTACGGCTGGCGCTCGCCGGTACGGCCGTCAGCGCCGCCCTGTACGGCTACCTCCAGGCCGTGATGATCATGGACGACGCCGCCCTGGGCAGGATGCGCTTCTGGACGGTGGGCTCGCTCGCCTCGGCCACGGACTCGACCATCGTGCAGGTGCTGCCGTTCCTGGGAGCCGGCACGGTCCTCGCGCTCGCGCTGGCCCGGCCGCTGAACGCCGTGGCGATGGGCGACGACACCGCCCGGGCCCTCGGCGCGCATCCGGCCCGCACCCGCGCCCTCGCCATGCTGGCCGCCACCGTGCTGTCCGGCGCCGCGACCGCCGCCTGCGGTCCCATCGTCTTCGTCGGCCTGATGGTCCCGCACGTCGTGCGCTCCTTCACCGGTCCCGACCAGCGCTGGATCCTGCCGTACGCCGCCGTCCTGGCGCCCGTGCTGCTGCTCGGCGCCGACGTCGCAGGCCGGGTCGTGGCCCGCCCCGCGGAACTCCAGGTCGGCATCGTCACCGCGCTCATCGGCGGCCCGGTCTTCATCCTTCTCGTACGACGCCGGAGGACGGCCCAGCTGTGAAGACGCGAACCACGAGCCGTGCCGTCCGCACGCCCGGCGGGCTGTCCCTGCGCCTGGACGTGCGGGCCCTGATCGTCGTCGTCCTGCTGCTGGCCGCCGCCGGCGCCGCGGGCGTCGCGCTGATCGGCACCGGCGACGCGAAAATCCCGGCGTCCGACGTGCTGCGGACGCTGGCCGGGAACGGCACCGCCTACCAGGACTTCATCGTCAACGAGCTGCGCCTGCCCCGGGTGCTGGTCGGACTGCTGGTCGGCGCCTCGCTGGGCCTCGGCGGTGCGCTGTTCCAGTCCATCTCCCGCAATCCGCTGGGCAGTCCGGACGTGCTGGGGCTGTCGCAGGGCTCGACGGCGGGCGCGCTGGTCGTGATCGTGCTGATGTCCGGCAGCGCCGCCCAGGTCACCGTGGGCGCGCTCGTCGGCGGCCTGGCGACCGGACTGGCCATCCATCTGCTCGCCTGGAAACAGGGCGTGCACGGATACCGGCTGGTCCTGGTCGGCATCGGCGTCTCCGCGATCGTCACCGCGGTCAACGGCTATCTGCTCACCAAGGCCGACCTGGTCGACGCGGCCCGCGCGGTGGTCTGGATGACCGGCTCCCTGGGCGGCCGCGACTGGTCCCAGGTCCGGCCGCTGCTCGCCCTGTGCGCCGTCCTCGTTCCCGTGGTCCTCGGCAACGCGCGCGGCCTGCGGATGCTGGAGATGGGCGACGACGTCGCGGGCGCCCTCGGCGCGCGGGTGCACCGCGTGCGGCTGGTCCTGATGGTCTGCGCCGTGCTGCTCACCGCGGCCGCCACCGCCGCCGCGGGCCCCGTCAGCTTCGTCGCGCTCACCGCGCCGCAGCTCGCCCGGCGCCTGACCCGCTCTCCGGGGCCGAACCTGGTGCCCTCCCTCTGCATGGGCGCCACCCTGCTGCTCGCCGCCGACTGGGCCTCCCAGCGCGTCTTCGGCGCCGACCAGCTGCCCGTCGGCGTGGTCACCGGCGTCCTCGGCGGCGGCTATCTGCTGTGGCTGCTGGTCACCGAGCGCAGGGCGGGCCGGATATGAGCGGCACGGACCAGGACGTGCGCGGCACGCACCCGAACACCCCCAGGAGCACTGTGAACCGCCTGTCAGCGCAGAACGTCACCCTCGCCTACGACCAGCGCGTCATCGCCGAGCAGCTGTCGGTGGAGATCCCCGACCATTCCTTCACGGTGATCGTCGGCCCGAACGCGTGCGGCAAGTCGACGCTGCTGCGGGCGCTGTCGCGGATGCTGAGGCCGGCGGCGGGCCGGGTGCTGCTCGATGGGCAGGCCATCCGGTCGCTGCCCGCCAAGCAGGTCGCGCGCACCCTCGGCCTGCTCCCGCAGTCGTCCATCGCGCCGGACGGCATCACGGTCGCCGACCTCGTCGGCCGGGGCCGCTACCCGCACCAGGGCCTGCTGCGCCAGTGGTCGGCCGAGGACGAGCGCGTCGTGCGTGAGTCGATGCGGCAGACCGGGGTCGCCGAGCTGGCCGACCGGTACGTCGACGAGCTCTCCGGCGGGCAGCGCCAGCGCGTGTGGATCGCCATGGCGCTCGCCCAGCAGACCCCCCTGCTGCTCCTGGACGAGCCGACCACCTACCTCGACATCCAGCACCAGATCGACGTCCTCGACCTGTGCGCCGAGCTGCACGAGACGCAGGGCCGCACCCTGGTCGCCGTGCTGCACGACCTCAACCACGCGGCCCGCTACGCCACCCATCTGATCGCCCTGCGCGGCGGCGAGGTGATCGCCGAGGGCGCCCCGAACGACATCGTCACGGCCGAACTGGTCGAGGAGGTCTTCGGGCTGCGCTGTCAGGTCATCGACGATCCGGAGACGGGCACCCCGCTGGTGGTGCCGGCGGCCCGCAGGACGCGGCTCACAGCAGCTTCCTGAGCCGGAACAGGTCCAGCAGGCTCGCCTCCAGCCTGACCCGGCCGCGGCCCCAGGCGGTCGCGAAGTTCAGCTCGCCGTCCACCAGGGCCACCAGGTCGTCGCCGGCCATGACCAGCCTGATCTGCGCCCGTTCGCGCGGCGGCCCCGGGTGGATGTGGTCCACCTCGATCCGGCCGTCGGTCATCCGGCCCGTGAAGGTGACGTCCAGGTCGGTGATGTGACAGCTCACGGAGCGGTCCAGGGCGGCGGCCGCGCGGACGTCGCCCTCGGCCCCCTGCATGTTGTCCGAAAGCTTTCCCAGTGCGGCGCGGCACTCCTCGATCGTGGCCATCGCCACCGACGGTACCCCAGCAGTTCAAGGTAGCGTCTGCCCATGAGCGAGTCCGTGACCGAGGCCCCCGCGCAGGCCCTGACGCAGGCCGAACCCGAGTACGACCCCGCCGCCCCGGCCCCCCTGGGCGTCCCGCGGACGCCGACCGGCAACGCCGAGGTCGACGCCCATCTGGAACGGCTGGCCGACGCCGACCACCTCGCCGCCGACGGGCACGTCGAGGTGTACGAGGATGTACACCGAGGGCTGCGCGACGCGCTCACCGCGCTCGACGCCCGCCCGGGCCCTCCGGCGCCCTCACCTTCGTACCACCCCTCGTACCACCAGAGCAGGAGCTGAACCGAACGTGGCAGGAGTCGCACGCCGCCGTCTGGACGCGGAGCTGGTCCGCCGGAAGCTCGCGCGCTCGCGCGAGCACGCCGGCCAGCTGATCGCCGCGGGGCGGGTCACCGTCGGCAAGACCGTCGCGACCAAGCCGGCCACGCAGGTCGAGACCGCGGCGGCCATCGTGGTCGCCGCCGACGACAGCGACCCCGACTACGTCTCCCGCGGCGGGCACAAGCTCGCCGGCGCGCTGAAGGCGTTCGTCCCGCAGGGGCTCGTGGTCGAGGGCCGGCGCGCGCTCGACGCCGGCGCGTCCACTGGTGGCTTCACGGACGTCCTGCTGCGCGCGGGGGCCGCGCACGTCGTCGCGGTGGACGTCGGATACGGACAGCTCGCCTGGTCTCTGCGCAGCGATGAACGCGTCACCGTCAAGGACCGTACGAACGTACGCGAGTTGACGCTTGAGGCGATCGATGGGGAGCCTGTGGATCTGGTCGTGGGTGATCTCTCCTTCATCCCGCTCGGGCTGGTGCTGCCCGCCCTGAAGCGGTGCGTGAAGCCGGACGCCGACCTGGTGATGATGGTCAAGCCGCAGTTCGAGGTGGGGAAGGAACGGCTCGGCAGCGGGGGTGTCGTACGGAGTCCGCAGCTGCGGGCGGAGGCCGTGCGGGGAGTGGCCGAGAAGGCCTGGGAGCTGGGGCTCGGGGTGCGTGGCGTCACCGCGAGTCCGCTGCCCGGGCCCTCGGGCAACGTCGAGTACTTTCTGTGGCTGCGGTCCGGCGCCCCCCGCCTGGACCCGGCAGACGTCGACCGTGCAGTGGCGGAGGGGCCGCGTTGACACAGAACCTGGCGCGTACTGTTTTCCTGCTGGCCCACACCGGGCGGCCCGCGGCGATCCGCAGCGCGGAACTCGTCGTCAAGGGCCTGCTGCGGCACGGCATCGGTGTGCGGGTCCTGGAGGAGGAGGCGCGCGACCTGCCGCTCCCGGACGAGGTGGACCTCGTCAAGGAGGCGACCCCGCAGTGCCTCGACGGGTGCGAGCTGCTGATCGTGCTGGGCGGCGACGGCACGCTGCTGCGGGGCGCCGAGTTCGCCCGCGCCTCCGGGGTGCCGATGCTCGGCGTCAACCTCGGGCGCGTCGGATTCCTCGCGGAGGCCGAGCGCGACGACCTCGATCGGGTGGTCGACCGGGTGGTGGCGCGGTCCTACGAGGTCGAGGAGCGGATGACCGTCGACGTCGTCGTGCACCGCAACGGCGACATCGTGCACACCGACTGGGCGCTGAACGAGGCGGCCGTGCAGAAGGCCGGCGCCGAGAAGCTGTTGGAGGTCGTGCTGGAGATCGACGGGCGGCCGGTGACGGGCTTCGGCTGCGACGGCGTGGTGCTGTCCACGCCGACCGGGTCCACGGCGTACGCCTTCTCCGCCGGGGGGCCGGTGGTGTGGCCCGAGGTGGAGGCGCTGCTGATGGTGCCGATCAGCGCGCACGCCCTGTTCGCGAAGCCGCTGGTGACCTCGCCGAACTCGGTGCTGGCGGTGGAGGTGCTGCCGCACATTCCGCCGGGCGTGCTGTGGTGCGACGGGCGGCGGACGATCGAGCTGCCGCCGGGGGCGCGGGTCGAGGTGCGGCGCGGCGCGGTGCCGGTGCGGCTGGCCCGGCTGCACCATTCGTCCTTCACCGACCGGCTGGTGGCGAAGTTCGCGCTGCCGACGACCGGGTGGCGCGGCGCGCCTCACTAGGAACCCGGAAACGCGGGGCGCCTCACTGGAAAGAGCGGCCTGTGTGCACTCCCCGGCCCGGACCTCGTATGGTCTGTTCCGTGTTGGAGGAGATGCGGATACGGTCGCTCGGGGTCATCGACGATGCCGTCGTCGAGCTGTCGCCGGGGTTCACCGCCGTCACCGGTGAGACGGGTGCGGGCAAGACCATGGTGGTCACGAGCCTCGGGCTGCTGCTCGGCGGCCGGGCGGACGCGGCGCTCGTGCGGATCGGGGCCGACAAGGCGGTCGTGGAGGGCCGGGTCACCGTCCCCGCGGACGCCGCCGCCGTCGTGCGCGCCGAGGAGGCCGGGGCCGAGCTGGACGACGGCGCGCTGCTGATCAGCCGTACCGTTTCCGCCGAGGGCCGCTCCCGGGCGCACCTGGGCGGGCGCAGCGTGCCCGTGGGGCTGCTCGCCGAGCTGGCCGACGACCTGGTGGCCGTACACGGGCAGACGGACCAGCAGGGGCTGCTGAAGCTGTCCCGGCAGCGTCAGGCGCTGGACCGGTACGCGGGTGACGCGGTCGCCGTGCCGCTGGCCAAGTACACCGAGGCCTACCGGCGGCTGCGGGCCGTCTCCACCGAGCTGGAGGAGATCACCACGCGCGCGCGGGAGCGGGCGCAGGAAGCCGACATGCTCCGGTACGGCCTGGAGGAGATCGCGGCCGTCGAGCCGCGGGCCGGGGAGGACGTGGAGCTGGCCGAGGAGGCGGAACGGCTGGGGCACGCCGAGGCCCTGTCGTCCGCCGCGACGGCCGCACACGCCGCTCTCGCGGGCAATCCGGAGGACCCCGAGGGCATCGACGCCTCCACCCTCGTCGCGGGCGCCCACCGGGCCCTGGAGGCCGTACGGACCCACGATCCGGCGCTGGCCTCGCTCGCCGACCGGATCGGGGAGATCGGGATCCTGCTGGGCGACGTCGCCGGTGAGCTGGCGGGGTACGCCGACGATCTGGACGCCGACCCGCTGCGGCTGGCCGCCGTGGAGGAGCGCCGGGCCGCGCTCACCGCGCTGACCCGCAAGTACGGGGAGGACGTGAACGCCGTCCTCGCCTGGTCCGAGCAGAGCGCCGCGCGCCTGACCGAGCTGGAGGGCGACGACGAGCGGATCGGGGAGCTGACCGCCGAGCGGGACGCGCTCCGCGTCGAGCTGGGCGGGCTGGCGCAGGCGTTGTCGGACGCGCGGGCGGAGGCCGCGGAGCGGTTCGCCGCCGCCGTGACGCAGGAGCTGGCCTCGCTGGCGATGCCCCACGCGCGCGTGTCCTTCGCCATCCGGCAGACCGAGGACCCGGACGGCGTCGAGGTCGGCGGGCGCGCGGTCGCGTACGGGCCGTCGGGCGTGGACGAGGTCGAGCTGCTGCTCGCCCCGCACCCGGGCGCCCCGCCGCGGCCCATCGCCAAGGGCGCGTCCGGCGGTGAGCTGTCCCGCGTGATGCTCGCGGTGGAGGTCGTCTTCGCCGGCACCGATCCGGTGCCGACGTACCTCTTCGACGAGGTCGACGCCGGCGTCGGCGGCAAGGCCGCGGTGGAGATCGGCCGGCGCCTGGCCAAGCTCGCCAGGACCGCGCAGGTCGTCGTGGTCACCCACCTGCCCCAGGTGGCCGCCTTCGCCGACCGGCAGCTGCTGGTGGAGAAGACGAACGACGGGTCCGTCACCCGCTCCGGCGTGAAGGTGCTGGAGGGCGAGGAGCGCATCCGCGAGCTGTCCCGGATGCTGGCCGGCCAGGAGGACTCCGAGACGGCGCGTGCGCACGCCGAGGAACTGCTGGCGACGGCCCGGGCGGACGTGTGAGGGGCCCTGCGCGGGGCAGAACCGGCTCCTTTGCGCTCGCCGCCGCCCTCACCCGTGCGGGCACGGCCGCCCTGCGCCGCACCGCGCCCGGCACGCGCGCGCGGTGGGAGCGCACGAACTACGCCGGGCGGACCGTCGAGCTGTACGCCGGGCCGGCGTCGGCCGTGGCCGCGGCGGTGGGCGCCGCGCGGGTCCACCCCGGTGCCGGGCTCGCCGTGCTGGCGGCCGGTGCATGCGGGGCCTACGACGACGTCGCCGGGGATCACCGGCGCGGCTTCCGGGAGCATCTGGGCGCGCTGCGGCAGGGCGACGTCACCAGTGGCGCGGTGAAGCTGTTCGGCATCTCGGCCGCCGCCCTGGCCGCGGGCGCGCTGCTGAAGGAGCGCCCGCTCGACAAGCTGCTCGCGGGAGTCGTCATCGCGGGCGCCGCGCACGTGGTCAACCTCGTCGACGTACGGCCCGGCCGGGCCGCCGGCGGGGTGCTCGCGCTCGGGGCGCCGGGGCTGCTGCGGAAGGGCCCCGGCGCGGAACTGACCGCCGTCGCCCTGGGCGCCGCCGCGGCCGTGCTGCCCGACGACCTGGGGGAGCGGGCGATGATCGGCGACACGGGGGCGCACGCGCTCGGCGCGGCGCTCGGCGTCGGCGTGGCCGCCTGCAACGGGCGTGCGGGGCTGCTCGCGCACGCCGGTGCCGTCGTGGCCGCCGTCGTGTACGGAGACCGGGTCACCGCGTGGGCCCGGGCCCTGTGACCGCCTGACCTCGCGGTACGCGGACGTCGACGGTCGGCGGCGCCCGGCGTGGTCTCACCCGTGTGGGTGATGTGCCCCGGCGCATTGCCCCGGACCGCCGCCCGGTGCGCCCGCCCGGGTTTCCCGGAACGGCGGTGCCTCCTGGCATGCTTGGCGGTGAACACGGCCCGTGCGGGAGGCGCGCGGGGTACGTCCTTCCGCCCCCTTGCGCCCGCTACCTTCTGTACGTTTCCTCGTGACCGCCCACGCCGAACCAGGAGCCCCGGCCCCTTGAGCCCCGTCAGCAGCAGCGCACCGCACGGCCAGCAGCCGCTGCACACCGTGCAGGTGCTGGGCGGAGGCAACGCCGGCAGCAGCGCGCACGTGCGCTCCCTGGCCGAGGGGCTGGTGGCGAGGGGCGTACGGGTCACGGTGTGCGCCCCCGCGGAGGCCGACCGCGCCTACGACTTCACCGGGACCGGCGCCGATCACGTGCACGTGCCGCGCAGCAGCGACCCGGCCGCGGTGGCGGCGCTCCGGGCGGCCTGCGCGGACGCCGACCTGGTGCACGCACACGGGCTGCACGCCTCCTTCCGGGCGGTGCTCGCGCTCAGCGGGCGCACCACCCCACTGGTCGTCACCTGGCACAATCGGGCGCGCGCCGAGGGCGCGCGGGCGCATCTGCTGCGGCTGCTGGAGCGGCGTGTGGTCCGCACGGCGGCCGTGGTCCTCGGCACCAGCTCCGACCTGGTCGACCGGGC
>NZ_JBLEBI010000186.1:0-13614 GCF_047340315.1 Streptomyces sp. AF1A | reverse complement strand
GCGTCCCGGGCACCTCCGGCGACGTCGCCCGTGGCTCCGCCGGGCCGGTTCCCGGGCGCGCTGGGCCGCGGGGTCTCCGGGGACGCGGGCGGTGTGCGGCCGGTGAGGGACGGGGACGGGGGCACCGCGGTGGGCCGAGCGGGCGGCGGTACGACGCGGTCCTTGCGGACGTCGCTCCCGACCCTGCGTTCGATCCAGGTGTTCGTCCCGACGTCGACGAGCGTGAGGCTGGAGACGGGCTTCGCCGCCGGCGTCACCACGATCACCTGGTTCGGCCGGTATCCGGACCAGGCGGAGCCGCGGGAACCGATGCCGCCGTGGGCCTCCTGGGGCGGCCGCAGCGGGTTGCCGCAGGCGCAGCGCACCCGCGGCACGCCCCGGTCGTCGACGAGGACGGCGGTGCCCGCCTGGAGCACGGCCTGGTATCCGTCCGCCTGCCCGTTGCGGTAGGCGTGGTTGGTGACGCGGGTGTCGGCGCGGAGCAGGACCGGGGTCAGAGCGCGCAGATAGCCGGGCAGGGCCGACGGGGAGACGCCGGCCGCGTCGGCGAAGGCGTCCCGCCTGGCGGGGTCGGCGGTCAGCCGGGTGATCTGCCGTTCCACGTCGCAGCCGGCGACATGCGCGCTGCCGCTGTAGAGCCCGGGGGTCTCCCCGGACAGGGTGCGCGCCGCGCCCAGGGGCGCCACGGCCAGCCCGGCGGACGGGGCGCCGGCGTCGCTCGTCCCCTTCGTGCCGGTCGGCAGGGCCCGGCCGGTGGTCGTGGCGCCGGTCGCGGTGGAGTCGGTGAACGGGTCGGGCCCCTGGTCCGCGGCGGGCTGCAGGAAGACCTCGTCGCCCAACTCGGCCTGCCTGACGGCGGTGCCTGCGCAGCCCGCGAGGAGCAGCGCCGCAGAGAGCACGCGGGCCATGACGATGGATCCGGTGGGTATGCGCACCGTGCACTCCGCATCACTGTGGGTAATTCCTCACTATTGTTTGCATTGCTCCCTTTTGGCTGGCAACTCGGCGGGAACGCCCTAGGAGACGACGCGGCCGTGGACTGGTTCACCGCACCCGACTACTGGCTGAGCCGGCTGGTCTTCCAGCGGGCTCTGGCCGCCGTCTACCTCGTGGCGTTCCTCACGGCTGCCCTCCAGTTCCGGGCCCTGCTCGGTGGGCGCGGCATGCTGCCGATTCCCCGCTACGTGGCGCGGGTGCCCTTCAAGCGGGCGCCGAGCCTGTTCCACCTGCACTACTCGGACGGGTTCTTCGCGGCCGTCGCGTGGGCCGGCTGCGCGGTGTCGGCGGCGCTGCTGGCGGGGGCGGACTCCCTGCTGCCGTTGTGGGCGGGCGTCCTGCTCTGGCTGGTGCCGTGGGCGCTGTACCTGTCGATCGTCAACGTGGGCCAGACCTGGTACGCGTTCGGCTGGGAGTCGCTGCTGCTGGAGACGGGCTTCCTGGCCGCGTTCCTCGGCAACGACGAGGTGGCGCCGCCGGTCGTCGTGCTCTTCCTGCTGCGCTGGATCCTGTTCCGGGTGGAGTTCGGCGCCGGTCTGATCAAGCTCCGCGGCGACGCCTGCTGGCGGAAGCTGACCTGCCTGTACTACCACCACGAGACGCAGCCCATGCCGGGCCCGCTGAGCTGGTTCTTCCACCATCTGCCCAAGCCGCTGCACCGGGTGGAGGTGGCTGCCAACCACGTCACCCAGCTGGTCGTGCCGGTGCTGCTGTTCACTCCTCAGCCCATCGCGTCGGCCGCGGCCGCGCTGATGATCGTCACCCAGCTCTGGCTGGTGCTCTCCGGCAACTTCTCCTGGCTGAACTGGATCACCATCGTGCTGGCCCTGTCCGCCCTGCAGCTGCCGGCGACGGCGCCGTCCGTGCCGCCGGCGCCGCTGTGGTACGAGGTGCTGGTGCTCGCGGTCGGCGCGCTGCTGGTCTGCCTGAGCTACCACCCGGTGGTGAACATGGTCTCCCGCCGTCAGGTCATGAACCGCTCCTTCGACCCGCTGCACCTGGTCAACACCTACGGCGCGTTCGGCAGCGTCAGCCGGGTCCGCTACGAGGTGGTCGTCGAGGGCACGCTGGACGACGTGCCGCGCGAGGACGCGGACTGGCGGGAGTACGAGTTCCGGGGCAAGCCGGGCCCGCCGCGCCGCTGGCCGCGCCAGTTCGCCCCGTACCACCTGCGCCTGGACTGGCTGATGTGGTTCGCCGCGCTGTCGCCCGCCTATGCCGGCGACTGGTTCGGCGGCCTGGTGGAACGCCTACTGGAGAACGACCGCGACACGCTGCGGCTGCTGCGCCGCTCCCCCTTCCCGCCCGACACCCCGCCCCGCTACGTGCGCGCCCGGCTCTTCCGCTACCGCTACACGACCTGGCGCGAGCTGCGGGAGACGGGCGCCTGCTGGGACCGGACGTATGTGCGGGAGTATCTGCCGCCGACGCGGCTGGCGGGGGTGGTTCAGAGGTCGTAGACGCGCCGCGCGGTGCCCTCGAACAGGGCCGTGCGCTCGGCGGGGCTCAGCCCCGCCGTCAACTCCTCGGCGGTTTCGAGGACCTGGCCGTAGCCGGCGGCGAGCGTGCACACCGGCCAGTCGGAGCCGAACATCAGGCGGTCGGGGCCGAAGGCGGCCAGGGCGGTGTCGGCGTACGGGCGCAGGTCGCCGGTGGTCCAGGTGGCGTGGTCGGCCTCGGTGACCAGGCCGGAGAGCTTGGCGACGGTGTTGGGCAGGGCGGCCAGCGCGCGCAGCCGGGACGCCCAGGGCTCGCGCTCCCCGGTCGCGATCGGCGGTTTGCCCAGGTGGTCGAGGACGAAGGTGAGGTGGGGCAGGGACGCGGCCGCCTCGGCGCAGGCCGGGAGCTGATGGGGCAGGACGACGAGGTCGTGGACCAGGCCCGCGTCCGCCACGGCGGCCAGGCCCCGGCGCACGTCCGGGCGCAGCAGCCACCCGGGGTCGGGCTCGCCCTGCACCTGGTGGCGGATGCCCTTGAGGTGGCCGCCGCCGGGGAGCCCGCGCAGGCGGGCCAGTTCGTCGGCGACGTCGGGGCGGGTGAGGTCGGTCCAGCCGACGACGCCGGCGATCAGCTCGTGCTCGGCGGCGAGGCGCAGGAGCTCCGGGGTCTCCTCGGGCACGGTGACCGTCTGGACCAGGACGGTGCGGTCGACGCCCGCCGCGCGGGCCTCGCCTTCGAGGTCGGCGACGGTGAAGTCCCGGCGGATCGGACTGCCTGGACCGATCCAGTCCTGGTCGCGGACCGACAGGTCCCAGACGTGGTGATGGGCGTCCACCCTCATGGCAGCTCCCGGACCACGGGCGGCCCGGCGTCCGCGCCCCGCGGGGCGGCTCTCATGCCGTCTCCTCCTCGAGGCGCAGCAGGCCGGAGTCCCGCAGCTCCTGCCAGAAGGCCTGCGGGACGCGGGCCGCGAACTGGTCGGCGCAGTCGTGGACCTCGGCCGCCGAGCGCGCGCCGACCAGGACGGCGGCGACGGCCGGACGGGCCCGGCAGAAGGCCAGCGCGGCGGCGCGCAGGGTGGTGCCGTGGCGCTCGGCGACCGCCTTGAGGCGCAGGGCGCGGTCCAGCAACTCCTGGGGCGCCCGGGTGTAGTCGTACGTCGACCGTGGCGACGGATCGGCCAGCAGGCCCGAGTTGAAGGCGCCGCCGACGACGACGGACACGCCGCGCCGCGCGGCCTCGGGCAGCAGCTCGGCGTCCGCGCTCTGGTCGAGCAGGGTGTACCGGCCCGCGCAGAGCACCACGTCCACGTCGGTGTCGCGGACGAACCGGGTGAGCATGCCGGCCTGGTTCATGCCCGCGCCGATCGCGCCGACCACGCCCTCGGCGCGCAGCTGCTCCAGGGCCGGGTAGCCCTCGCGGAAGGCCTGCTCGGCGTGGTCGTCGGGGTCGTGGAGGTAGACGACGTCCACCCGGTCCAGGCCGAGGCGGTGCAGGCTCGCCTCCAGGGTGCGGCGGACGCCGTCGGCGCTGAAGTCCCACACGCGCCGGTGACGGGCGGGCACGGCGAAGCCGTTGGCCAGGTCGTCGCCGGTGCCGTCGGCGGGTTCGAGGCGGCGGCCGACCTTGGTCGAGACCGTGTACCGGGCGCGGTCGTACTCCCGCAGGGCGGCGCCGAGCCGGCGTTCGGACAGGCCCAGCCCGTAGTGCGGGGCCGTGTCGAAGTAGCGCACGCCCCGTTGCCAGGCGGCCCGGACCGCCTCGTACGCCTGTTCGTCGTCCACCGGGGTGTAGAGGTTGCCGATGCCCGCGGCGCCGAAGCCGAGCGGGCTGACCTGGACGCCGCTGCGGCCGAGGGCGGTCACCGGTTCGCCGCCGGGCGCAGCCGCAGGCCCTGCATGCCGCCGTCGACGGCGAGGGCGGTGCCGGTGGTGGCACCGGACAGCGGACTGGCCAGGTAGGCGATGGCGCCGGCCACCTCGGCGGCCGTGACCAGCCGTCCGGTGGGCTGGCGGGCCTCCAGGGCGGCGCGCTCGGCGGCCGGGTCCGGGGCCGCGTCGAGCAGCCGGCCGATCCACGGGGTGTCCGCCGTGCCGGGGTTGACGCAGTTGACCCGGATGCCCTCCCGGATGTGGTCGGCGGCCATGGCGAGGGTCAGGGCGTGCACGGCGCCCTTGGTGGCGCTGTACAGGGCGCGCTGCGGAAGGCCCGCGGTGGCGGCGACGGAGCAGGTGTTGACCATCGCCGCGTGGCGGGAGCGGCGCAGGTGCGGCAGGGCGGCGCGGGCGGCGCGGACCATGCCGAGGACGTTGACGTCGAAGACGTGCCGCCACTCGTCGTCGTCGTTGTCCTCGACCGTTCCCTGGGCGCCGATGCCCGCGTTGTTGACCAGGACGTCGAGCCCGCCGAGCGCCTCGGCGGCCTCCTGTACGGCCGTGCGCACCGAGGCGTCGTCGGTGACGTCGGCGCGCAGGGCGAGGAGCGGCTTCTCCACCGGCAACGGGTCCCGGTCGAGGACGGCGACCCGGGCGCCGCGCTCGGCGAGGAGGTCGGCGGTGGCCCGGCCGATGCCGGAGGCGCCGCCCGTGACCAGGGCCGTGAGGCCCGCGAAGTCGCTCATGCGGCCTGTCCCTTCTGTGTGTCGGGGTCGGCGGCCCAGTAGGTCCCGCCGGGGAAGGTATAGCGCGCGACGGACTCCGGGCGCAGGGCGGCGGAGAAGCCGGGCGCGGCGGGTGCCAGGTAGCGGCCGTCTCGCAGGACGACCGGGGTCACGAAGTGCTCGTGGAGGTGGTCGACGTACTCGATGACCCGGTCCTCGGTGCTGCCGGACACCGCCAGGTAGTCGAACATCGACAGGTGCTGGACGAGTTCGCACAGGCCCACCCCGCCCGCGTGCGGGCAGACGGGGACGCCGAACTTGGCGGCGAGCAGCAGGACGGCGAGGTTCTCGTTGACGCCGGCGACGCGGGCCGCGTCGATCTGCACGATGTCGAGCGCGCCCGCCTGGAGCAGCTGCTTGAACATGATCCGGTTGTGCACGTGTTCGCCGGTGGCGACCTTCACGGGGGCCACCGCGCGGCGGATCGCGGCGTGGCCGAGGACGTCGTCGGGGCTGGTGGGCTCCTCGATCCAGTACGGATCGAACTCGGCCAGGGCCCGGGTCCACCGGATCGCCTCGTCCACGTTCCAGCGCTGGTTGGCGTCCACGGCCAGGCGTACGTCCGGTCCGACGACCGCGCGGGCGATTCGGCAGCGGCGGACGTCGTCGGCGAGGTCGGCGCCGACCTTGAGCTTGATCTGCCGGAAGCCGTCGGCGACGGCCTGCGCGGCGAGCCGGCCGAGCTTGTCGTCGTCGTACCCGAGCCAGCCGGGCGAGGTGGTGTAGGCGGGATATCCGCGCTCCAGCAGCCGGGCCCGGCGCTCCGCGGCGCCGGCCCTGCCCCGCGTGAGCAGGTCCAGCGCCTCCTGCGGGGTGAGCGCGTCGGTGAGGTACCGGAAGTCGATCTGGCGCACCAGCCACTCGGGTTCGGCGTCGGCCAGCAGCTGCCACAGCGGCTTGCCGGCCCGCCGGGCGGCGAGGTCCCATACGGCGTTGACGACGGCCCCGACCGCCATGTGCATCACGCCCTTCTCCGGGCCGAGCCAGCGCAGCTGGCTGTCGGAGACCAGGTCGCGCAGGAGCGTGCCGGGGTCGGCGCAGAGTTCCTCGGCGTCGCGCCCGAGCACGTGGTCCCGCAGCGCGTCGATCGCGGCGACCTGGACGTCGTTGCCCCGCCCGATGGTGAAGACGAACCCGTGTCCCTCGTGCCCGTCGGCGGCGTCCGTGCGCAGCACGACGTACGCGGCGGAGTAGTCGGGGTCCGGGTTCATCGCGTCGGAGCCGTCCAGCTCGCGCGAGGTGGGGAAACGGATGTCGTGGGTGTCGACCGCGATGACGCGGGAGCGGGCCTGGGACACTGAAGTCCTTTCCGTCGGTGGGCTGTCGCCGGTCAGTCCTGGGCGCGGCCCGTCGTCAGACGGGCGATCATGAGGGCGACGAGGATGATCCCGCCGTAGATGGCCTGGATCCAGAACGACGGCACCTGTGCGAGGGTGAGCAGGTTCTGGACGACGCCCAGGAGGAGGACACCGGTGAGGGCGCCGGACATCGTGCCCCTGCCGCCGTCGAGGCTGATGCCGCCTATCACCGCGGCCGCGAACACGGTGAAGATCATGTTCTGGCCCTGGTTGGCGCTGATCGCGCCGACGTACCCGGTCTGCAGCAGGCCGCCGACCGAGGCGAGCACGCCCGCGATCACGTACACACCGAGCATGACCCGGTCGACGCGGATGCCGGCCGCGCGCGCCGCGTCCGTGTTGCCGCCGATCGCGTACAGGGCGCGGCCGACGCGGTGGTACTTGAGCACGAACCCGGCGACGGCGAAGGCGACCGCCGCGAGCCACACGGACAGCGGGACGTTCAGGAAGGTCGTGGTGGCCAGGGTGTAGAAGCTGTCGGGCATGCCGAACAGCGTCTTGCCCTTGGTGGCGCCGACCAGCAGGCCGCGCAGCACGATGAGCATCGCGAGCGTCACGATGAACGCGTTGAGCCGGAACCTGACGACCAGGATGCCGTTGAACGCGCCGACCAGGCCGCCGACGACGAACATCGCGAGCAGGCCGACGGCGACGGGCACACGGGTGCCCCAGCCGGACTGGCTCGCGGGCAGCACCAGCAGGGCGCCGGCGGCCGGCGCGATGCCGACCACCGACTCCAGGGACAGGTCGAACTTGCCGGTGATCAGCACCAGTGACTCGGCGAGCACGACCATCGCGAGGGCGGCGGAGGCGCCGAGGACGGAGATGAGGTTCCGCTCGGTCAGGAACGAGTCGTTGACCACCGCGCCGAGCACGAGGAGCAGCACCAGGGCGGGGACCAGGGCCAGTTCCCGGGCCCGGCGCAGCAGCACGGTCCGGGCCGACCGGGGGTCCGGGGTCTTCGAGGACGCGAGCGGCGGGGCGGCCCGGGTGTCAGCCATGGTCAACTCCTTCGATGGAGGCGATCAGCTCGTGGTCGCGCCAGCCGGCCGGGTGCTCGGCGACGACACGGCCGTGGAAGAGGACGAGGACGCGGTCGCAGCGTCTGAGGTCGTCGAGTTCGTCGGAGACGACCAGGACGGCGGTGCCGTCGTCGCGGGCGCTGTCCATGCGGGCGAGCAGCGACTCCTTGGACTTCACGTCGACGCCCGCGGTGGGGTTGATCAGCACGAGCAGGCGGGGGTCACGGGCGAGGGCGCGGGCCATGACGACCTTCTGCGCGTTGCCGCCGGACAGGTCCGCGACGGGCTGGTCGGGGCCCTCGGCGTGGATGTCGAGGCGGTCGATCAGCTCGGCGGCGACGGCGCGTCTGCGGTCGCCGGCGACGAAGCCGAACCGGCCGAGCCGGTCCAGCACGCTCAGGGTGGCGTTGTCCCCGATGCTCATGCCGGCCACCAGTCCCTGCTCGTGCCGGTCGCGCGGGACGCATCCGACGCCGGCGTCCAGGGCGGCGCGCACGTCGCCGAACGGCAGCCGTTCGCCGTCCAGTCGGGCCGTGCCGGCGGTCGGGGTGTGCAGCCCGGCGAAGGACTCGGCCAGCTCGGTCTTGCCGCTGCCGCTGGACCCGGCGAGTCCGACGACCTCTCCGCGGCGGACGGTGAGGTCGACGTTCTCGTACGCCGGTGAGGTCAGGCCGCGCGCCTGGAGCAGCACGGGCGCGGCCTCGTCGACGGCCCTGTTCCCGGCGGCGTGTTCGGCGACCGATTCACCGGCCATGGCCTCCACCAGCGCCGCTCTCGGCAGGTCGGCGACGGGGGCGGTGGTGATCCAGCGGGCGTCGCGCAGCACGGTGACGGTCTGGCAGACCTCGTACACCTCCTGCAGGTGATGCGAGATGAACAGGAAGGTGACGCCGGAGTCCTGCAGCGCGCGCATGCGGGTGAACAGCCGCTCGATCTCCCGGTTGTCGAGCTGGGCGGTGGGTTCGTCCAGCACGATGAACCGGGCGCCGAAGCTGAGCGCCCGCGCGATCTCCACCAGCTGGCGGTCCTCCACGGCCAGGTCGGCGGTGCGGGCCCCGGGGTCGACGCGCACGCCCCACGTCTGCAGGAGCTCGGCGGCCTCGGCGCGCAGCCTGCGCCAGCTGATGAACCCGCGCTCGAGCGGCTGCCGGTTGAGGAAGAGGTTCTCGGCGACCGTCAGTTCCGGGACCACCGTGGGCTTCTGGTACACGCAGGCCACCTTGCGGCGCCAGGCGTCCCGGTCGGCGAGCGGCGGCGCGGGCTCGCCGTCGAAGCGGACGGTGCCCGCGTCCGGCGCCTGCAGGCCGGTGAGGATGTTCACCAGGGTGGACTTGCCGGCGCCGTTGCGGCCGACCAGGGCGTGGGACTCGCCGGGCAGGACGGTCAGCCGGCCGTCGGCGAGGGCGACCGTGGGGCCGTACCGCTTGACGATGCCCGAGGCTTCGACGAGGGGGGTCGCTGGGGCGCTCATCCGACCGTGTTGCCCCACAGCTCGGGGTCGTCGACGTTGGCGTTGGTGACCAGCGGAGCGGGCAGCTGGTCCTCCAGGATGCCGCTGGGCAGCCGGACGATCGTGGAGCCGTGGTCGGTCGGGCCGGGCTTGAACGTCCTGCCCTGCATCGCCGCCTTGATGTAGGAGAGGCCGTACTTGGCATAGGCGTCGGCCGGCTGGGAGACGGTGGCGTCGATCTCGCCCTTGCGGATGGCGTCGTACTCCTGCGGGATGCCGTCGTTGGAGACGATGACGATGTGGCCCGCCTGGCCTGCCGTCTTCAGCAGGTGCTTGGACTTCAGGGTCTGCAGGGTCGGCGCGAGGTAGACGCCGCCCGCCTGGAGGTAGATGCCCTTGATGTCGGGGTTGGCGTTCAGCAGCGTGTCCAGCTTCGCGGCCGCCGTGTCGGACTCCCACTTCGCCGGGATCTCGAGCACCTTGAGCCGGGGGTACTTCTTCTGCACGCAGGAGCGGAACGCCTCGGAGCGGTCACGGCCGTTGACCGAGGCGAGGTCGCCCATGATCTGCACGACCTTGCCGCTGGTCACGTGCTGCCCGAGGTAGTCGCAGGCCTTCTTGCCGTAGGCCACGTTGTCGGCGCGCACCACCATGGCGACCTTGCCCTTGTCGGGGGCGACGTCCACGGCGACCACGGGCACGCCCTTGCGCCGGGCCTGGTCGAGTCCGGCCTGGATGGCGGCGCTGTCCAGCGGCGCGACGACCAACCCCTTGACGCCCTGCGTGAGTTCGTTGTCGATGTCGGTGATCTGCTGGGAGGGGTCGCTGTTGGAGTTGACCGTCTTCAGCACCTCGACGCCCTCGGACTTCGCCATCTTGGGCACGTAGTCGTTGTAGGACTGCCAGAACGGCGACGTCAGCAGCGGCAGGATCACGCCCACCTTGCCGGTGCCGCCGCTGCCGGCGCTCGCGGTGTCCTTGGTGCTGCCGCAGGCGGCGAGCACGAGGGAGACGCCGGCGGCCAGGGCCGCCGCGCCGATGATCCGGGACCTGCTGCGCTTCCTGACTGTGCTGGCGGGCATCTCGCGGCTCCTCGTCGAGGTCGTTCGAGCAGACGCCGCATACTTATCAGACCACTCTGGTGCCAGAACACCCTGCTGCAGCGAGAATCCCCAATATTTGCACCTAGTGGTCGGACCAATCCCGTGGCTAGACTGCACGCACCCGGCGACTGGAGGAGTGGCGTGGACGAGGCGGCCCCGCAGAAGGGCACGGTGACCCAGCGCGCCATCGAGCAGATCAAGGCGATGATCGCCGAGGGTCGGCTGGAGCCGGGCCAGCGGCTGCCCACCGAGCGGGACCTCGCCGCCCAGCTGGGCATCTCCCGCAGCTCGATGCGCGAGGCGATCCGCGCGATGACGGTCCTGGGCGTGCTGGAGGCCCGGCACGGCTCCGGCATCTACGTCACGGCGCTGGAGGCCGGCGACCTGCTGGAGACCTTCGGGGTGGTGGCGGACCTCTCCCGGGGCCCGCGGCTGGTGGAGCTGCTGCAGGTGCGCCGGATCCTGGAGTCGACGGCGACCGCGCTGGCGGCCGCCCGCATCACCGACGACCAGCTCGCGACCGTGGAGAAGCACCTGGCGGCGATGAACGCCACCGACGACCCCGAGGAGATCCTCGCCCACGACCTCGCCTTCCACCGCGAGATCGCGGCCGCCGCCGGCAACGAGACGATGGCCGCCATCCTGGAGGGCCTGTCCTCGCGCACCTTCCGCGCCCGCGTCTGGCGCGGCTACCAGGAGGAGGGCGCCTTCGCCCGCACCCGCCGCGAGCACGCCGCCATCCACCGTGCCCTGACCGCCCGCGACCCGGAAGCGGCGCGCGCGGCGGCGGCGGCCCACGTGGGCGAGGTGGAGGAGTGGCTGCGAACGCAACTCGGCAGCCAGGACGCCGCGGGCGGCCGCTGACGTCGTGGACGGCTGCTCGGGAAGCGCCGTCCACGACACCGGAACGTGGCGGTCGGAAGGTGACGGTCACAACGCGGTGATCAGAACGAGGTGATCAGAACGCGGTGATCAGAGAGTGATGATCACAGTGTGACGGTCGCGTGGAGAAGGCGGTGGTCCGAGAGCGCTGGATCCACGACCTCGCAGCCGTAACTCGCGCCGACCGGACCGAAGATGTAGTCGATCTTGTTGTTGCCGTCGGTCGGCGTGCCGGTGTGCGGCGCGTCCGGGGTTGCCTGGCCGCATTCCTGGCCGTACGCGTAGAGGCTCGACAGCACGGAGACGTCGGCGGTGGTCGTGTTCAGGTCACCGCCGTAGAACGGCGTGTACCCCTCCGTCTTCAGGCCGTCGACGATGGACCGGAGTCTGCCGGCCTGCTGGGGCCGGTACGTGTTGTCGGGGTCGTCGCCCGCCTGCTTGCCGTCGACGAAGTAGGAGCCGCTGCTGAAGTGCGCGTCGCAGTAGACCGCGCCGTCGTCGGGAACGGTCGCGCACAGCGCCGGCCGCTGCTCCTTCTTGTCGGGCGAGGGAAGCGTGTAGCCCCGGTACCAGGTGTTCGTGTCCTTGACCGCGAGAGCGATGCCGAACGCTCCCCGGTCCGTGCCGGTCTTGCTGTCCATGCAGGTCTTCTGGGCCATGAGGAGCGGGTCCGTCGCACCGTCCTCGTCGATCACCTTGAAGTACGTGGGCGCGAACCGCACGTCCCAGCCGCCGCCCAGGCTGCTTTCGAGCTTCAGCTCGAGCGGCTTCACCGCCTTCTCGCAGATCTCCTGGAAGAAGACGGCCTCGGGGCGGTGGTTGAGATAGCCGCCGGGGACGGTCCCCAGGTCTGCGGCGACGCCGGAGGCGACGGTGTCGGCGTCCGCGTACTGGAGCTTGCACTCAGCGCTGGTGTTGTTGTTCGCGCACACGTTCCACGAGGCGATGTCGTGTCGGCCGGAGGCCGTCACCGGCGAGGCCGGCGGGACGGCCGTGTCACCCGTACCACCGACCTTCTCGAAGGTGAAGCGCTCCCAGCCGCCGACTGTGCTCGACCGGGCGCGCAGCAGCCCCGCGTCACCACCGGTGTAGTTGAACTCCGCGGACACGTAGAGGCCGTTCGCGGCGGACTTCAGGGCGTACTGTCCGCCGCCCTGCGGCACGACGTAGAAGCGCTCCCAGGAACCGGTGTTGGTCCCCCGGGCGCGCAGCATGCCCGCCTGAGGACCGGTGGTGCCGATCTCCGAGGTGACGTAGAGGCCGTTCTCCTCGTTGCGGAGTGTGATGGTCGTGCCGTAGCCGACGCCTGCGATGTTGTCGGTGTGCAGCGAGAAGGTCTCCCAGCTGCCCACGGAGGTCGAACGGGCCCGGAGCTTACCGTTCTGGTCGCCCGAGTCGTTGACCTCGGCGGCCACGTACAGCCCATTGACCTTGAGGGCCCAGCGCTGGCCGGTGGACGAGGGCGGGGCCGAGGCGGCGAGCGCGGGCGTCGCGGGCAGGACCAACAAGCCCATGACGGCGGCCAGGACCGCCGTCAAGAGCACAGATATTCTTCGCATTGTTCCCTTGTTTCGACGACAGCCTGAAGATCGGTGACTGTGAGGTTAGGGGCGTGATCAGTGGTCGGCAAGCGAGCGAACGGTGCCGCAGCGGGATCCCGACGTCCCTGGTCAGCGTCTCCGCAACCGCAGCGTCATCAGCTCGAACGGCCGCAGCCGAACGGTGATCCGCGCGCCGTCGCGCCCCGGCGGCTGCGCGTCGCCGAGCGGACGCTCCAGCAGGTCCGTCACCGCGAGGCCGGCGACGTCGAACCCGGCCGTCAGGGTCGCCCGGACCCGGCCGCCGTGCGCCTCGTGGAAGCGGACCACCACGTCACCGCTGCCGTCGTCGGCGAGCTTGACCGCCGTGATCACGACGGCGTCGTCGTCCACGGTGACCAGCGGAGCCACGTCGTGGGCGCCGGTCAGCCGCCGTTCCGGCAGGTTGACACGCCAGCCCTCACGGACCGCGTCGGCGATCGAGGCGCCCGGGACCAGGGCGTGCCGGAAGCGGTGGACGCCCTGGTCGGTCTCGGGGTCGGGGAAGCGCGGGGCGCGCAGCAGGGAGACGCGCACCGTGGTGCTCGTACCCCGGTCGCCGTCGCCGCGGACCGTGCGGGTCACGTCGTGGCCGTACGTCGAGTCGTTGACAAGTGCGATGCCCCACCCGGGCTCCGCCAGGTGGACGAAGCGGTGGTTGCACGCCTCGAACTTCGCGGCCTCCCATGAGGTGTTGGTGTGCGTGGGACGGTACACGTGCCCGAACTGGGTCTCGGACGCGTAGCGTTCGGCGTGCAGGTCGAGCGGGAACGCCAGCTTCAGGAACTTCTCCGTCTCGTGCCAGTCGACCTCGGTGTCGATGACCAGTCGGCGCTCCTCGGGCGGCAGCGACAGCACCTGGGTGACCCGGGAGGCGCCGAAGGTCCGCACGATCCGCACCGACGCCCCGTCGTCCCCGGCGCTCACCTCGTCGGCGTCGGTGAGGTCGGTGACCGTGTTGCGGTAGAAGGCGTCCACGTCCCAGGCGTCCCACATGTTCGGGAAGTCCGGGTGCAGCTGGAGGAGGTTGGCGGCCTCGCCGGGGGCGACGGCCTCGCGGTCGGCGTCGAGGTCGTACGCGGAGACGACCAGCCCGCGGGCGTCGATCTCCACCCGCAGCACGCCGT
>NZ_JBLEBI010000185.1:0-13671 GCF_047340315.1 Streptomyces sp. AF1A | reverse complement strand
GTCAGGACGCCGAGTGGCGGGGACGGCGAGCGGGCAGGCGCCGCGCGCCGCCGTCACCCCGTGGCCCGGCGGGCGGGCGCCGAACTCCCGGACGCCGCGCCCTGCTTCGGACCGGTGGCTGGACTCGCGCACGGCGGCCGGACCTCCTGACGAGGCCGCGCACGCGCCCGGCCGCGCGGCCGTATCGCTTAGCTCATAACATGAAATAAGGGTTTGAAAAATATCGCGTCCCTGCGTTTGAAGGGGTATGTTGCAGGTCGGACAGGGTTCGTGAAGGGGGCCTGATGGCTGGGCGGAACGGTCGCACGGTACGTGACCTGAGGCGGGGGAACCGCACGGCCGTGCTGCAGCGGCTGTACTTCGACGGCCCGCTCAGCCGCTTCGAGCTGGGCCCGGCCACCGGCCTGAGCTCCGGTTCGGTGAGCAACGTGGTCGCCGACCTGATCGCCGACGGCCTGGTCGAGGAGGCCGGCAGCGTCGACTCCGACGGCGGCCGGCCCCGCACCCTGCTGCGGGTCGCCCCGCACAGCGGGCAGATGATCGGCGTGGACGTCGGCGAAACCCGTGTCCGGGTGGAGCTGTTCGACCTGGCGCTCACCGAACTCGCCCGCACCGAACGCCCGCTGACCCCCCAGGGCTACGACGTCGACGTGATCGTCGGTCACATCCGCGACGGCGTCGCCGAGGTCCTCACCGCCGAGGGCGCCGCGCCGGAGCGGCTGCTCGGCGTCGGCGTCGGCGTGCCCGGCATCGTCGAGCACACCGCCGACCGGGGCGCCGTCGTGCACGGGCAGACCATCGGCTGGGACGCGGTCCCGCTGGAGCGGCTGCTCCAGTCTCCCGAACCTCCCGGCCCGGTCCGGTACTTCATCGACAACGGCGCCAAGACCCTGGGCCAGGCCGAGATGTGGTTCGGCGCGGGACGCGGCGCCCGCAACGCGGTCGTCGTGCTGTTCGGCTCCGGCGTCGGCGCCTGCCTGGTCACCCCCGAGGTGGAGCACGGGCGCGCCGTCGAGTGGGGTCATCTGACGGTGCGGGTCCGCGGGCGCCGCTGCCGCTGCGGTGCCTCCGGCTGCCTGGAGGCCTACGCGGGCGCCGAGTCGCTGCTCGCCCGCTGGCACGAGGCGGGCGGCCGGCCGCCCCGGAACGCCGACGAGGAGACCGCGCTCACCGCCATGCTCGCCGCGGCCTACCCCGCCGACGGCGCCACGGCCGACCCGGTCGCGCTGGGCGTCCTGGAGGAGACCGCCGAGTACCTGGGCGCCGGCCTGTCCGACCTGATCAACCTCTTCCAGCCGGAACGGATCATCGTCGGCGGCTGGGCCGGACTCCAGCTCGGCAGCCGCTTCCTGCCCGACGTCCGCCGGCACGCGGCGACGTACGCCCTGCGCCACCCGGCCGACAAAGTCACCATCGAACTCGGGCGGCTGGGCCCCGACGCCGTGACGGTGGGCGCCGCGATCCTTCCGCTGGCCGACTTCTTCGCGGGCGGCGGCCGGCGCCCCGCACCGGAGTCCGAGGACCGGCTGCCCGCCTGGCGGGCGGCGCTGCGCGAGCGCGCCCCGCGCTGACGCGCGGCCCGTCACGTCGGCGCCTCAGCCCGACGGCTCGTCCGGTGCCGGGTGTTCGGGGTGGACGGTGCCCGAACGGGGCGCGCCGCGCGGCCCGGTGCCCGCCTCGTCGGTGTCCGGCACCTCGTCCTCCTCGGGCGGGTCGTCGACCGGCCCCGGGGCGGCGTCCCAGGGGTCGTCCGCACGGGCCTGCTGGTCGGGCAGGTCCCTCGGGACCGGCCCCTTGCCGTGGCCGTGCTCCTGTTCCCGCTGTGCGGCCATCTCGTCCTCCCTCGCCGCTCAGTCGACCTTGCGTCCCCGCATCGGCTCGGTCTCCATTCCGGCGCCCCGCTGCAGGCCGTCCAGGAACTCCTGGACCACCTCGATCGCCGTCCGCCGCGGCTGCCAGCCCAGTTCGGTGTGCGCCCGCGTGCAGTCCATCAGCGGCAGCCGCAGCACCGCGTCGAACAGGTGCGGGGACGCCGGGAGCAGACGCAGCCCCCAGGCGGCGGCGATGGCGGACCGGGCCGCGGTGCGCGGCAGCCGCACCGGACGCGCGCCGAGCAGCCCGGCGAGCACCTGGGCGTCCAGCGGCGGCTCGGCGGCCAGGTTGAAGGCGCCCCGGGCGGTGTCCGTGTGCACCGCGCGCCGGTAGGCCTCGGCGGCGTCGTCGGTGTGCAGCGCCTGCACGCGCAGGCCCGGGATGTCCGGCAGGAAGGGCAGCAGTTCCGGACGGGCGAGCGGGCCGGGCAGGAAGCGCCCGCCGAAGATGCGGCGCTGCTCGCTCGCCGACTCCCGCTTGAACAGGAACGCCGGCCGCATCCGTACGACCCGCACCTCGGGGTGGTCGCGTTCGAACAGGTCCAGGGTGCGTTCCAGATAGGCCTTCTCCCGGCAGTACGCGGCGCCCGGCCAGCCGTGCGTCGGCCAGGACTCGTCCACCGCGCGGTCCTTGGGGCCCGGCGAGTACGCGCCGACGGACGACGCGTGCACCAGCACCGGCACCCGGGCCGCGGCGACCGCCTCGATCACCCGGATACCGCCGAGGACGTTGGTCCGCCAGGTGGCCGCCGGATCGTGCGTCGGCTGGAACGCCCAGGCCAGATGCACGACCGCGTCGGCGCCCTCGAACCGCTCGGCGAGGTTGGCCTCGTCGGCGGCCAGGTCGACGGCGGTCCACTCGGTCTTCGGCGGCGACCACCCCGGCGTGCGCCGGGCCAGGCCCCGCACCGACTTGACCAGGGGATCCTCCGAGAGCAGGCGCACCACGCTCGTGCCGACGTTGCCGGTGGCGCCCGTGACCACCACCCTGCTGCCCGCTGAGCTGCTCACCTTCGGCTCCTTCCGTCCGCACGGCGGGGCTCTCGACGACCGGCCGGGTACCCGGGCGCCGTCGGCACACACACGCGCGGGACGTGGCGGGTGATCGACGGTCGACGCGGCACGGCCACCGCCGGGACCGTCCGCACGGCGGACGTCCCGTCCCGCCGGTGGCGAGCCGTGGCGGAGGAGGCCCCCTGCCCTACCGCGAGAGCCCCGTCGACGGCGTCCGGCTGCACGGACGGTGCCCGAGGACCGTGGCCGCGGCCCGTTCGCGACGCGCGCGGAACGCCTCGCGGCGGATCTGCGGGAGTTCGCCGACGCCGGGGGGCGTGCGGGGCGGCCGCCACCGTCGTTGACCCCGGGGCGCGCGGCGGTGGCCGCCGCCGGAGCGGTCGCCCGGCCGACCGGAGCGGCGGACACGGGAAAAGCCCCGGCCGCGACGGGGGAATCACGGCCGGGGCGCTCAGGTGGTGGGCACGGACGGCGGTCGCCTCTCGGCGAGACGCTCCACAGGGCTTCAGCCGAACGATCGTCCCTGTGGGCAGAAGGTGAGGCCCGGGGACACTGTCCCGTCCGCACCCACGGCTGGTTCAACGGGCAACCTCGCCGTGGTGTTCCATCGCTGTCCGTGACCTGCCTCACACGCCGTGATCTCGGGCGAGCGGGCTGCCGTCGAGCCGATCGACCAGGCCGGGTCCGCGTGGACCGCCTCCGCCCGGCCTCCTCCAGGCCGGCCCGGGAATCCCACCGCGCACCATGTCAGGACTGCGCCACGCGTGCGGGCACCCGGCCCTCCCGCGTCCAGTCCAGCAGTTCCCGCGCCGACCAGGCGGTCACCACCCGTCCGGCCGGGACCCCGCACTCCTCGGCGCGGGCGCAGCCCAGGATCTGCCAGTCCAGCTGGCCCGGCGCGTGCGCGTCGGTGTCGACGGCGAACAGCACCCCCGCCGCCACGGCCCGGCGCAGCAGCCGCCGGGGCGGGTCCAGCCGTTCCGGGCGGCTGTTGATCTCGACGGCCGTGCCGGACTCGGCGCAGGCGGCGAACACCTCGTCCGCGTCGAACTGCGACTCCGGGCGGCCCCGGCCCGTGACCAGGCGGCCGGTGCAGTGCCCGAGCACGTCCGCGTGCGGACTGCGGACGGCGGCCACCATGCGGCGGGTCATCGCGCGGGCGTCCATGCGCAGCTTGGAGTGCACGGACACCACGACCACGTCGAGCCGCTCCAGCAGCTCGGGCTCCTGGTCCAGCGAGCCGTCGTCCAGGATGTCGCACTCGATCCCGGTGAGCAGCCGGAACGGCGCCCACCGCGCGTTCAGTTCCGCCACCACCGCCAGCTGCTCCCGCAGCCGCGCCGGCGACAGCCCCCGGGCCACGGTCAGCCGCGGGGAATGATCGGTGAGCGCGGTCCACTCGTGGCCCAGGCCGGCCGCCGCCCGCCCCATCTCCTCGATCGGGCTGCCGCCGTCGGACCAGTCCGAGTGGGTGTGGCAGTCCCCGCGCAGCAGCGCCCGCAGCGTCGACCCGGGACCCGAGGCGGGTGCCGCACCGGCCTCCTCCTCCAGTCTGCGCAGGTACCCGGGCACCTCTCCGGCCAGCGCCTCGCGCACCACCTGAGCCGTCCTGGGCCCGACCCCCTTGAGCGACTCCAGCGTCCCCGCCGCCGCGCGCCCGGCGATCTCCCCCTCGGGCAGCGCGGCCAGGGTGCGCGCGGCCGTGCGAAAGGCCTTCACCCGGTAGGTGGGCGCGAGCGCCCGCTCCAGCAAGAAGGCGATCCGCTCGAGGGCGGTGACGGGCTCCATGTGAACCAAGGGTGCCGCAGGCGCTCCGCGGCGGCGCGGGCAGCAGCGATGTGCGGTGGCGCGGCGCGGGCGCCGACGACCTCGCGGCCCGGGGCGGCCTCGGGCTCCTCACCAGGTGGTGGCCCTGTTGCCGGCCGAGTACGGCAGCACCGTGAACGTGGTCGCGCCGGCCGGGATCGCGACCCCGGGGACCGGCCGGGAGGAGACCGACGTGCACGCCGAGCACCGCCCGGCGTGCCGCTCGGGCGGCCCGGCGACGCCCGCGAGGCCGCTGCTGTGATCGCCTGCCTCGCGAGCCCGGACGCCTCCTGCGTCACCGGTGCCCCGTGGGACCGTGGACGGCGGCATGCCGCGCAGGGGCCCGCGGACCGGCTCCATCTCCTGGAAACCGCGCCCCTCAATGCCTCCTCGGCGCGGGTTCCGTCCTAGGCTGAATTGCATGACCGAACAAGCAGCCCCCCATATCTCCCATCCGCGGGTCCTGGTGCACGGGGTGTGCCCGGGAAGGCCGGGCCAGGCGCCCTTCCGGGTCGTGGAGATCGACGGTCAGGTGATCGGTGAGGCCCGGACCGTCACCGACGTGCTGGAGGCCGCCGCCGCCCACGGCATCACCATCCACGACCTCGACGACCCCGACGTGGTCCGGTGGGTGGGCGGGGGCAAGTACACCTGGACCCTCCACTGAGCCGGTCTAGCCGACCGTCCACTTCTGGTTGGCGCCGCCCGTGCACGTCCAGATCTGCAGGCGCGTGCCGTTGGCCGAGTTGTTCCCGGTCACGTCGAGGCACTTGTTCGCCTGCGGATTGACGATGTCGTGCGCGCCGGTGACGGTCCACTTCTGGTTGGGGCCGCCGGTGCAGTCCCACAGCTGGACGGTCGAGCCGTCCGCCGTGCCGTTGTCCGTCACGTCCAGGCACTTGCCGAGCGCCCGGAGCGTGCCGTCGGAGCCGACGGTCCAGGACTGCGCGGCGGTGCCGTTGCAGTCGTAGAGCTGGACCGGGGTGCCGTTCGCCGGGTTCGCACCGGCGACGTCCGCGCACTTGCCCGCGAGCCCCCGGATCGCGGCGCCGGGCGCGCTGTCGCTCGTGGTCACCGACACCGAGTCCACCACCAGCTGCGCCGGGAACGGGGTGGAGCCGTCCGGGTCGCCGGGCCAGTAGCCGCCGACCGCGAGGTTGAGGATCAGGAAGAACGGCTTGTTGTTGAACACCCAGGTCTTCCCGCCCAGGTCGGCGGGCGTGCGCCGCTCGTAGACGTTGCCGTCCACCGACCAGGTGATCGAGTCGGGCGCCCAGTCGACGGCGAAGGTGTGGAAGGCGTCCGCGAAGGCCTGCCCGCCCGGCAGCGTGTAGGCCGCGCCGATGCCGCCCGAGCCGGAGTAGCCCGGGCCGTGGATGGTGCCGTGCACGGTCGAGGGTTCAAAACCGACGTTCTCCATCACGTCGATCTCGCCCGAGTCGGGCCAGTTGACCGGCGTGCCGAGCATCCAGAACGCGGGCCACATGCCCTGCCCGCGCGGGATCTTCATGCGGGCCTCGACATGGCCGTACTGCGCGTTGAACTTGCCGGACGTGTTCAGGCGGGCCGAGGTGTACTGGCAGCTGCCGTACCAGCACTGGTAGCCGGCCGGGTTCTCCTTGCGGGCCGTGATCACCAGGTGGCCCTGGCCGTCCAGCGCCGCGTTGTGGGTGCCCGAGGTGTAGTACTCGCGCTCGTGGTTGTTGACGTTGTCGCCGGTCTCCATGTTCCACTTCGAGGGGTCGGCGGCGGCGCCGGCGGGCCCGTCGAAGGTGTCCGAGAACGTGGTGACGGTCGCGGCCGCCGGGGCGGCGGAGCCGGCGTGCGCCGGGCCCGCGACGGCGGAGCCGATCAGCGCGGCGGACAGGGCCGCCGGCAGACATCTGCGGAGCAGGCGTGGTGAAGCCATGGCTCTCCGTTCGGTGTGGGGGGTGAGACGCCTCGTGACGCGAGGAGTGACGCCTCTTGATTTAAGGAGTGAGATAAGGGGGCGTCAATACCTTGGTACAGACCGGAGCATGACGATCAGTCGGTCGCCGTGTCCGTCAGGCGCCGGTGCACCCCGCGCCCGAGCCGACGCCCGAGCAGCAGCCAACCGGCAAGCGCGCCCGTGGTGTTGAGGATGACGTCGTCGATGTCGAAGGCCCGCCCGGTGACCAGTGCGCCCTGGACCAGCTCCACCATGAGCATCACCAGGGCGGTGAGCGCCAGCACCCGGAGCACCCCGCGGGCGCGGGGCGCGAGGACCGGCACCAGCACCCCGAAGGGCACGCCGAGGAGCACGTTCCCGCCGAGCTGCTTGACCGCGTCCCGCCACTGCGCCTGCTCGACATAGGCCTTCAGCGAGCGGCCGGGATGCAGATTGCTGTGCGTCAGCGCGGCCGACGCCGGAGACGGCTCCAGCGTGATCCGGGCCAGCGCGACGGCGAACGCCACCATGAACGCGAAGGCGGCCAGCATCGCCAGCAGCCGCAGGGGCAGCGGCCGCGCGTGGCGCCCGGCGCGCCGCCCGGCCTTCTTCGGCTGCTCCCGCCTTCGGGGTGCGCGCAGCACCGCGGGCAGTCGTGAGGCGGTCCGGCCCATGCGTCCTCCCGTGGTCAACGTCCATGCCTCTCACCGCGGTTACCCGCCGAACCGGACGGGATGCCGCGCTTGGAGCGGCGCCGGGAGCACGCCGGCGGTTTTCGTTCACGCTCCCGGGGCACTCCTTCGGCGGACCCGCGCGCCGCCGCCCCACGAGGGGGCCGCGGTGCTTGGATGCCCCAAGCGGCGAAGCGGGCACACTGCCGCAGACCTGAGCAGACCGGACCGAGGTGGTGAGGGATGACCCGGCGCACGGCACCGCGTACGGTCCTTCTCGCCCTAGGTGAACTGCTGGCGTACTGGGCCGCGCTGACGGTGCTGTGGCTGGTGCTGATCACGTCGGTCCACCCCCTGGAATGGGCCCTCGGCGGCTGTGCAGCCGCCGCGGGGGCACTGCTGGCCCGGGCCGGCCGGCGGGCGGTGACGTGCCGGTGAACGGATGGATCCTCGCGGCGACCGTGGTGCCGGCCGGGGGAGGGACCGCCGCCCTGTGGGGCGTGACCACCGGCCCGATGGCCCGCCGAGTGGTGGCACAGAACCTGACCACCTCGGTGCTGTGCCCCACGCTGCTGCTGCTCTCGCAGGGGTACGGCAGACCGGCCTATGTCGACCTCGCCCTGCTGCTGGCCCTGCTCGGCCCGGTCGGCACCCTGGTGTTCGCCCGGCTGCTCTCCGACGATCCGGAGGTGCGACAGGCGAGCGCCTGGGGGCTGACCTACGCGGCGGCCGGCCTCGGCGCGGCGACCGTGGTCGCGCTGTGCGTGGCCACCGGACCGGGCCGGGCGATGGTGAAGCTCCTGGTGATCGGGGCGCTGCTGATCGGCGGCAACCTGGTCGCCTCCCGGGCGATGGCCGGCGGCTTCCGGGGGGTGCGCGGTGGCTGACACGCCGTCGGGCCGGATGCGACGCGGCCGGCGCACGAGCGGAGGGATCCGGGGTGGCCTCCGCGGAGGTGCTCCATGTCCGACGCGGTGATCGTCGTGGCTCTGCTGCTGGTCGCCGCCTTTGCCACCGCGGCCGTGGCCCAGCGCGAACCGGCCCGCCAGGCGCTGGTGCTCTCCGTGCTCGGGACCCTGCTGGCCGTGCTGTTCACCGTGCTCCAGGCCCCGGACGTGGGCCTGTCGCAGCTGGCCGTGGGGTCCGCCCTGACCCCGCTGCTGATCATGCTGTCGGTCCGCAGGGTCAGACGGCGCGGCCGGTCCAAGGACGGTGCGCGGTGAGCAGGCGGCTGCGGATGTGGGTGCTCGCCGTGGGCGGTGCGGGTCTGGCCGCCCTGCTGGTCGCCGCCTGCCTCGGCCTGCCGGACTTCGGCGGCCGCTCGCACCCCTACGGCACCCGGTCCGTGCGCGCCTCCCTGGCCCGGCACACCGCCAACACCGTCGCCTCCGTCAACTTCGACCAGCGCGCCTACGACACCCTCGGCGAGATGGGCATCCTGTTCGCCGCCGTCCTCGGCTGCGTGGTGCTGCTGCGCCAGGCCCGCGACGAGCACCGGGCCGAGCCCGAACCCGCCGAGGTGGCCCGGCCGGTCCGCCGCTACGCGCTCGTCGTGCTGCCCGTCGCCCTGGTCACGGGGCTGTACGTCATCGCCCACGGCCAGCTCAGCCCCGGCGGCGGCTTCCAGGGCGGCGTGGTCGCCGCGACCGCGCTGCACCTGCTGTACCTCGGCGCCGACTACCGCGCGCTGGAACGCGTCCGGCCGATCGCGGTCTTCGAGATCTCCGACGCGGTCCTTGTCTGCGCCTACCTCGTGCTGGGCCTGGCCGGCGTCCTGGCCGGCACGGCGTTCCTCGCCAACACGCTGATGCCGTACGGCACCTTCAACACGCTGTCCTCCGGCGGCGCCGTCCCGCTGCTGAACGCGGCCGTCGGCATGGAGGTGGCGAGCGCGGTGGTCGTGCTGCTCGCCACCTTCCTGGAGCAGGCCGTCGAGATCGAGGAGGAGGACGAGAGGTGAGAACGCCGTGATGCACGTGCTGCCGTACCTGATCGCCGCCTACGTCTTCCTGGCCGGCTGCTACGGCCTGGCCACCAGCCGCAATCTGATCCACGCCGTCGGCTGTCTCGCGGTGTGCCAGTCCGCCACCTACGTCCTGCTGCTGTCGGTCGGCTACCGCTCCGGCGGGACCGCGCCCGTCTTCTCCGACATCGAGCCCGGCTCACGGCCGGTGGTGGACCCCGTGGTGCAGGCCCTCACCCTCACCGACATCGTCGTCGGCGCCACCGTCACCGCGCTGCTGCTCGCCCTGGTGCTCCAGATCGCCAAGCGGCACGGCACCGTCGACCCCGACGAGCTGCGGGAGCTGCGCGGCTGATGCACCATCTGCTCCCGCTCGTCGTCGCGGTGCCGCTGCTCGGGGCCGCCGTGCTGATCGGCACCGGCCGCCGTCTGCCCCGGCCCGTCGCCGAGGTGACCGGCCTCGTCGTCTCCGGCGCAACCGCCGCGCTGGCCGTCGTCCTGCTGCTCGACTCCTCGCCGCCGATGGTCGAGTGGGTCGGCGCCTGGGTCCCTGTCGGCGGCGAGAGCGTCGGCATCGAGGTGATCGGGGACGGCCCCTCGCTCGGCATGGCCGCGCTCGCGTCGCTGGTGAGCCTCTCGGCGCTGGCGTACTCCTGGCGCTACTTCGACGAACCCCCGATCGGGCACGCCGGCTCCTTCCCCGCGCTGATGCTGGTCTTCCAGGGCGCCATGTGCGGGTTCGCCCTCGCCGGCGACCTGTTCAACGCGTTCGTCTTCTTCGAGCTGATGAGCGTGGTGGCCTACGCGCTGACCGGCTACCGCATCGACGAGGCGAAGGCCGTGCAGGGCGCGCTGACCTTCGGTGTCCTCAACTCGCTCGGCGCCTACGCCCTGCTGATGGGCATCGCCCTGCTGTACGCCCGCACCGGCGAGCTGGCCATGGTCAAGATCGGCCGGGGGCTCGACGGCGCGGCCGGGCACGGCGGGCCGGACCCGCTGGTCCTCGCCTCCTTCGTGCTGGTGCTGACCGGACTGCTGGTGAAGGCGGCCGCCGTGCCCTTCCACTTCTGGCTCCCCGACGCCCACGCCGTGGCCCCCACCCCGGTGTGCATGCTGCTGTCCGGAGTGATGGTCGAGCTCGGCGTGTACGGCGTCTGGCGGGTGTACGGCACCGTCTTCGCCGGCCCCGGCGGCATCCCGGCCGCCGATCTGACCCGGGCGCTGGTCTCGCTCGGCGTCCTCACCGCCGTGATCGGCTCCGTGATGTGCTGGTACCAGCGGCACGTCAAACGACTGCTCGCCTACTCCACGGTCTCCCACACCGGCCTGTTCCTCGTCGCCGTCGGCGTGCTCACCCCCGAGGGCGACGACGGAGCGGCCCTGTACATCCTCGGGCACGCCGGGGTGAAGGCCGCGCTGTTCGCCTGCGCGGGCGTGGTGCTGGACCGGTTCGGCAGCGTCGACGAGCACGCGCTGCACGGCAGGGGGCGCGAGCTGCGCGGGACGGCGGTGATGTTCGCCGTCGGCGGCCTCGCCCTCGCGGGCCTGCCGCCGTTCGGCACCGGGCTCGGCAAGGCGGTCAGCGAGGAGGCCGTCGGCGGCCCGCTCTCCGTGGTGTACGTGGCCGCCTCCGCGATCACCGCCGGGGCCGTCCTGCGGGTCACCGCCCGGGTGTTCCGCGGACTCGGGCCGCGCCCGAAGGACGCCGAGTACGAGACCGGCGGCTCCGACGAGGAGCCGGAGACGCCGGGGCTGCTGCGCCGGATTCCGGACACCATGAGGACGGTGCCCGCGGTGCTGCTCGCCGGCTCCCTCGCCGTCGGCGCGGTCCCGGGATTCGGGGACCTGGTGGCGCGCTCGGTCAACGAGGCCGGCTCGGGCGGTGCCCACGCCTCCGCCGGATGGACGCTGCACGGCGTCCTGCTCGACGTCGTCTCCGCCGCCCTCGCCGTGGCCCTCGCCGCCCTCGCCGTGACCCGCCCGCGCTGGGTGGCCGCCCCCGACTGGGCCTCGCCGCTGCGGCGCCTGCAGTCCGGGCACGTCGGCGACTACGTGGCCTGGCTGCTGGTGGGCGCCACCCTGCTGGGCGCGCTGGCCCTGCCGGGGGTGCTGGGCGGCTGACGGCCCCGGGTCAGGAGCCGTAGGAGATGCGCACCTGCTTGAACCCCAGGGAGCGCAGCAGCCCCTGGAGCATGCCGGTGGTGTTGGTCTCGGCGCGCGCGGTCAGCCCGCTGCCGCGCGCCGCGTCGCCGATGTGCCGCACGGCCAGCTTCTGGACGGCCTGCTCGCTGCCGGGGTTGTCCGAGAACAGGTCACCGATCCGGTCCAGCAGACCGCGCTGCTTGGAGACGGCGTAGGAGTGGTCGGGGTCGAGTGCGGGCCTGCCCAGCCGGGCGTGCGGCAGCCTGAGCGCGGCAAAGGTGCGGTCGCCGTTGACCGACACGTCCCTCTCGCCGACCTGTCCGAGGTCGACGTAGGCGTCCACGGTGCCCGCGCCGACGTACAGGGTGCGGGTGCCGCGGATCGCGTCGGGCAGGTACCTGGAGTCCTTCTCCAGGTCCACGACGACCTGGAACGTACCCGAGGCGGCGTCGTACCGGCTCATGTCCTGGAGGGACTTCAGCAGTGCGGGGCCGGAGCGGTCGTGCGTCTGGGTGCCGAACAGGTCCCTGATGCCCGGCAGTACGGTCAGCCGGATCCCGGCGAACAGCACGGCGAGCACCAGCACGAGCGCGGCCACCGCCTTGGCCCAGCCGGGCAGGCGCCTCACGGAAGTCGTCATCGCGACGGCCCTCCTTCCTCCCGTGCGGTTGCCCCGTCAACCGCTGTTCCAGACAGACGCGTTGGGGTGGTTCTGCCGGCGCCCTGTCCACCCGGGGGAAAGCTGTGCGGCAGCCGTCGGATTCCTGTGCACGGCGCAGACCTGCCGCAGGTAATGGGCGTGCTTCACGCACGCAAATTCAATCTCGTGCGATCAAAGAACTTCCCTCGACGGGGTGAGAGTTTCCTTGAAGGGGGCCGCCGCGGCGCCGGCGGGCGGGCTCGGTGACGAAAACTGCTGCGCATGGCCACGAACGTCCTCGACGCGACCGTCCCCGCCGGAACCGACTGCCGCCCGTCCTGGCGAGAGCCGATGGGCGAGCCGGCGTACGCCCGCCTGGCGCTGCTGGTCCTCACCGGGCTCGCCGCCGTGCTCTACTCCTGGGGCATCGGGCACAGCCAGTACCACACGTTCTACGCCGACGCGGCCCGCAGCATGACGGAGAGCTGGAAGGCCTTCTTCTACGGCTCTTTCGACCCCGGGAATTCCATCACGCTCGACAAACTGCCGGGATTCCTGTGGCCGCAGGCGCTTTCCGCCCGGCTCTTCGGCTTCCATCCGTGGGCTCTGATCCTTCCCCAGGTCCTGGAGGGGATGGCCAGCCTGCTGGTGCTGTACCGCGTGGTGCGCCACTGGGCCGGCACGAACGCCGCGCTGATCGCCGGCGCGGCCTTCCTGGTCACCCCGGTGACGGTCGGTCTGTTCCGCAGCGCCGTCGAGGACCCCGCCTTCACCCTGTGCCTGCTGCTCGCCGCCGAGGCCACCCAGCGTGCCGCCCGCTACGGCCGACTGCGTCCTCTGGTGCTGGCGGGGGTATGGGTCGGCCTGGGCTTCCAGGCCAAGATGCTGGAGGCGTGGGCCGTGCTGCCCGCCCTCGCGCTCGTCCACGTGATCTCGGCTCCGCTCACCCGGCGCCGGCGGCTGGTCCACCTCGGCGTCTCGGCGCTGGTGACGACCGCCGTGTCGGCGTCCTGGATGCTCGCCGTCACGCTCACCCCGGCGGGCGACCGGCCCTACGTGGACGGCACCACCAACAACTCCGCGTTCAGCATGGTCGTCGGGTACAACTTCCTGAACCGCTTCGCCTCGCTCGGCATCAGCGCGGCCTCCACGGGCAGCGTGAGCGCGACCCAGGGCGTGGGAGCGGGTCACGGTGGGGGGCCCGCGCGCGAGGGTGACGCGGAGTCGGCCGGGATCCGCCACCGCGCCGCCGGCGCCCTCGGCTCGGCCGGCGCGCAGAGCGCCAAGGTCGCCCAGAGCGCAGGCGGTGCCCAGAGCGCAGGCGGTGCCCAGAGCGCACGCGGCGCGCGGACGACCCGCGGCTCGGCGGACGTCCGCGCGGACGCCGAGCACCGGACCGCCGGCGGGTTCGGCGGCGGTCAGAACGGCTGGTCGAAGATGTTCGGCACCTCGCTCGCCTCCCAGACCGGCTGGTTCTACCCGTTCGCGGCCGTCTCCGCCGTCTGCGGTCTGCTGTGGCGCCGGGGCCGGCCGCGCACCGACCGGCTGCGCGCCGGGTTCGTGCTGTGGGGGACCTGGCTCGCCACGTACTTCTTGGTCTTCAGCGCCGGCAGCGTCGGCGGCCACACGTACTACATGGGCGTGATCGCGGTGCC
>NZ_JBLEBI010000184.1:0-13675 GCF_047340315.1 Streptomyces sp. AF1A | reverse complement strand
CCCGGCGGGCGAGCAGGCGGTTCCGGTCCCCGCTCAGGACGCGGGCGTTCAGGAGGCGCCCGGCGAGGACGACGTGCCCGCCCAGGCGCCCGCAGAGGTTCAGAGCGCGTCCGTCGCCGAGCTGGACGCGTCCGGCCGGAGCGGCGGCGAGCCGATCGCCGACGAGGCTCAGACGGCCGCGGTGCCCGGGGCCGCCGGCGCTGCTCCGGCGGAGGGTGAGCCGGAGTCCGGCGTCCCCGCGCGGGCCGCGGAGGTGCCGGCCGCGCCCGCGCCCGCCATGGAGACCCCCGTCGCCACCGAGGCCGTACCGGCTCCCGGGGCCGCGCACCCGGCTCCCGAGGCCGCGCACCCGGCTCCCGGGACCGCGCATGTGGCCCCCGAGTCGGCCGTGGCTCCCGAGTCGGCCGTGGCCCCCGAGCCGGTCGTGGCCCCCGTTCCCGTGCCGGAGGCCGTTCCGGCGGAGGCGGGCGAGGCTCCCGTCCCGCCCGCGGCGGACCTCCACCAGGCCCAGGGTCCGCAGCTGACCCACTCCGCCGTACAGGACGCCGCGTCGGCGGCCGCCGTACCGCCTGGGCCTCAGCAGCAGGTCCAGCCGCAGCAGTCGGCCCCCGACCCGGCCCAGCAGGCCGTGCCCGCCGCCGAGTCCGCCCCCGAGAGCGACCTCGGTCTGCCGGCCAGCCCCCGGACCCAACCGGCCGGCGCCACCCCCGCACCGGGCGCCCCCGAGGTCGCGGAGGCCCCGGCCGCCGCCGAGGCCGGCGGCGCCCCGGAGTCCACCGCTTCCGGTGAGCCGTTGCCCGCCAACGTGCCGTACGAGCCGCACCCGGAGCAGCCGCTCGGGCAGTTCGTGCCCGTGGAGGGCCACGTGCCGACGACGCCGCACCTGGCGCCGACCCCGCCGCACCCGGTCGTCCTGCCCGCCCAGCACGCCCAGGGCGCGCAGGAGCCCCAGCAGGACGCCGAGGGCGCGCAGGAGCCCCAGCAGGATGCCCAGGGCACGCAGACCCCGCAGGACGCGGTGGCCACCGTTCCCGCGCCCCGCGAGGCCGAGCCGGCCACGGCACCCGCCGCGCAGGACGGGGAGTACGCCCCCGACGTCGTCCAGCACGCGGAGGACCTGCGGACCAGGGCCGCCGACCAGGAAGAGGGCCCGGCCGAGGCGGCGGAAGCGCGCCGGCCCGCCGGCCCGGCCGCGCCCGGCTACGACGACGCGGAGCGCGAGGCCGTCCTGAAGGTGATGCGCGAGCGCCGCGACATCCGCAACGGCTTCCGCGACGACCCCATCCCGCACGAGGTGCTGCTGCGCGTCCTGGAGGCCGCCCACACGGCGCCGTCCGTGGGCCACTCGCAGCCCTGGGACTTCGTCGTCATCCGGTCCGCCGAGACGCGCCGCTCGATGCACGAACTGGCCATGCGCCAGCGCGAGGCATACGCCAAGTCGCTCCCCAAGGGCCGGGCGAAGCAGTTCAAGGAACTGAAGATCGAGGCCATCCTCGACACCCCGGTGAACATCGTCGTCACCGCCGACCCCACCCGCGGCGGCCGGCACACCCTCGGCCGGCACACCCAGCCGCAGATGGCGCCGTACTCCGCCGCGCTCGCGGTCGAGAACCTCTGGCTCGCCGCCCGCGCCGAGGGCCTCGGCGTCGGCTGGGTCAGCTTCTTCGACGAGCGCGAGATGGTGCGCGCCCTCGGCCTGCCCGAGCACCTGGAGGTCATCGCCTACCTGTGCGTCGGGTACGTCGACGAGTTCCCGGACGAGCCCGAGCTGATGCAGGCCGGCTGGTCGAAGCGGCGCCCGCTGTCCTGGGTGGTGCACGAGGAGACGTACGGCCGCCGCGCCCTGCCCGGAGAGGAACCCCACGACCTGCTTGCCGAGACCGTCGCCCAGATCCGCCCGCTCGACGCCAAGGCACTCGGCGAGGCCTGGGAGCGCCAGAAGCGCATGACCAAGCCGGCCGGCGCGCTCGGCATGCTGGAGATCATCTCGGCGCAGCTGTCCGGGCTGTCCCGGCAGTGCCCGCCGCCGATCCCGGAGCCCGCGGCGGTCGCGATCTTCGCGGGCGACCACGGCGTGCACGCCCAGGGCGTCACCCCCTGGCCGCAGGAGGTCACCGCCCAGATGGTGGCCAACTTCCTGGGCGGGGGAGCGGTCTGCAACGCCTTCGCGGGCCAGGTCGGCGCCGAGGTGTGCGTCGTGGACGTCGGCGTCGCCGCCGACCTGCCCGCCACGCCGGGCCTGCTGCCCCGCAAGATCCGCGGCGGCACGTCCGACATGACCACCGGCCCCGCGATGACCCGCGAGGAGGCCAAGGCGGCCATCGAGGTCGGCATCGAGACCGCCCGCGATCTGGTGGCGGCCGGCAACAAGGCGCTGCTCACCGGTGAGATGGGCATCGCCAACACCACCGCGTCCGCGGCGCTGATCTCCGTCTTCACCGGCGCCGACCCGGCCGAGGTGACCGGGCGCGGCACCGGCATCAACGACGAGACGCTGGCCCGCAAGACCGATGTGGTCCGCCGCGCCCTGGAGTTCCACCAGCCGGACCCGGCCGACCCCATCGGCGTCCTGGCCGCGATCGGCGGCTTCGAGCACGCGGCGATGGTGGGCCTGCTGCTGGGCGGGGCCTCGCTGCGCACCCCGGTGATTCTGGACGGCGTCAGCGCCGGCGCCGCGGCCCTCGTGGCCCGCGCCATCGCGCCCGAGGTCCTCGCGGCCTGCATCGCCGGCCACCGCAGCGCCGAGCCGGGCCACGTCGCCGCCCTCAACAAGCTGGGCCTGCGCCCGCTGGTCGACCTCGACCTCCGCCTCGGCGAGGGCACGGGCGCGCTCCTGGCCCTCCCACTGGTCCAGAGCACGGCACGGGCGATGCACGAGGTGGCGACCTTCGACTCGGCGGGGGTCACCGAGAAGTAGGGGAGGGCTGTCGCGGAGCCCGCGGCCGACCGGGTGGTGGTGGGCGGTCGTTCCGTGGCGCGGAACGGGTGGGCACCAACCACCCGCCGGGCCGCACCGGGCCCTGCTGCCCAGCCACCGGACACCCGAGCCACGAGAAGCTGCCGACACCGTAAAATCCGCACGTCAGCGCCACTGCACAGCCACCGGAGCCGCCTTATGGCCGAACACCCCGCCTACCCCGTAGGCCTCCGCCTCTCCGGCCGCCGCGTGGTCGTGCTCGGCGGCGGCCAGGTCGCCCAGCGCCGCCTGCCCGCGCTGATCGCAGCCGGCGCGGACATCGTCCTCGTGTCCCCGCAAGCCACCGCGTCCGTGGAAGCCATGGCCGACGCGGGCGAGATCACCTGGGAGAGGCGCCCCTACACGGACGGCGACCTCGCGGGCGCCTGGTACGCGCTCATCGCCACCAGCGACCCGGAGGCCAACACGGCCGCGTCCGCCGAGGCGGAGCGCCACCGCGTGTGGTGCGTCCGCTCCGACGACGCCGACCAGGCCACCGCGTGGACCCCGGCCACCGGACACAGCGAGGGCGTCACCGTCGCCGTGCTCACCACGGAGGCCCGCGGCCGCGACCCCCGCCACACCGCCGCCATCCGCGACGCGGTCGTCGAGGGGCTGCGCGACGGCACCCTGGTGGCGCCCCACCACCGCACCCGCACCCCCGGCGTCGCCCTGGTCGGCGGCGGCCCCGGCGACCCCGACCTGATCACCGTCCGCGGCCGCCGGCTCCTCGCCGAGGCGGACGTCGTCATCGCCGACCGGCTCGGCCCGCGCGACCTGCTCGCCGAACTCCCGCCGCACGTCGAGGTGATCGACGCGGCGAAGATCCCCTACGGCCGCTTCATGGCCCAGGAGGCCATCAACAACGCGCTGATCGAACACGCCAAGCAGGGCAAGGCGGTCGTCCGGCTGAAGGGCGGCGACCCGTTCGTCTTCGGGCGGGGCATGGAGGAGGTCCAGGCGCTCGCCGAGGCCGGCATCCCCTGCACGGTGGTCCCGGGCATCTCCAGTTCGATCTCGGTGCCGGGCGCGGCCGGCATCCCGGTCACCCACCGCGGTGTGGCACACGAGTTCACGGTCGTCAGCGGTCATGTCGCCCCGGACGACGAGCGTTCGCTGGTCGACTGGCCGTCGCTGGCGAAGCTCACCGGCACGCTCGTGATCCTGATGGGCGTCGACAAGATCGGCAGCATCGCCGAGACGCTCGTGGCGCACGGCCGGTCGCCCGAGACCCCGGTCGCCCTGGTGCAGGAGGGCACCACGGCCGCGCAGCGCCGCGTGGACGCGACGCTGGCCACGGTCGCGCAGACCGTGCGCACCGAGGACGTGAAGCCGCCGGCGGTCATCGTCATCGGCGAAGTCGTGCGGGTCGGCCCCGAGCCGGCCGCCTGAGCACCCGTGGCTCGATCACGCGTAACCCGCGGTAACGCACTCGCTCCCAGCCGTTGGCACCACACCCAGGACAAGGCAGTATCACCCTGTGGCCGATCTCATCACCGTCGAGGACCCCGACGACCCGCGCCTGCGTGACTACACGGGCCTGACCGACGTCGAGCTGCGCCGCAAGCGCGAGCCCGCCGAAGGCCTGTTCATCGCCGAGGGCGAGAAGGTCATCCGCAGAGCCAAGGAAGCCGGCTACGAGATGCGCTCCATGCTGCTCTCGGCCAAGTGGATCGACGTCATGCGCGACGTCATCGACGAACTCCCGGCCCCTGTGTACGCGGTGAGCCCGGAACTCGCCGAACGGGTCACCGGCTACCACGTCCACCGCGGCGCCCTGGCCTCCATGCAGCGCAAGCCGCTGCCGACCGCCGCCGAACTGCTGCGCGCCGCCCGTCGGGTGGTGGTCATGGAGGCGGTCAACGACCACACCAACATCGGCGCCATCTTCCGTTCGGCGGCGGCCCTCGGCATGGACGCCGTCCTGCTGTCGCCCGACTGCGCCGACCCGCTGTACCGGCGCAGCGTCAAGGTGTCGATGGGTGCGGTGTTCTCGGTGCCGTACGCGCGGCTGGAGACCTGGCCCAAGGGCCTGGAGCAGGTCCGCGAGGCCGGCTTCACCCTGCTCGCGCTCACCCCGGACGAGAAGGCCCGCACCCTGGAGGAGGCCGCCCCGCACCGGATGGACCGGGTGGCGCTCATGCTCGGCGCCGAGGGCGACGGCCTCTCCACCCAGGCCCTGGTCGCCGCCGACGAATGGGTGCGCATCCCCATGTCCCACGGCGTCGACTCGCTCAACGTGGGCGCCGCCGCCGCGGTCGCCTTCTACGCCGTCGCCGGCGGCCGACCGGGGTCCTGATCCCGCCTACGGGGGCCTATTCCGCGGCGACTTGAGGCGGCGTCGCGGCATGCCGGCCGGGCGCGGGCGTGCCCGCGGCGACCGGCGCGGATGCCGCCTGCCGCTGCGGTCGTACGCCGTCGCCGCCGAGCCCGCGGGCGGGGCCCTGACAGCCTTGCGCCACCGCGATGCCGAGTGCCACGAGCAGCGTCACCACGACGAACACGAACAGCCGCTGCCGCAGCAGCCGCGGATTGGCCGGCCGCAGCCCGGCACCCGTCGTGCGCGGAGCGGGCCGCCTGGCGCCGTTGCGCGGGGCGGGACGGCTCCCGCTGCCGGTGCGCGCGGTGCCCGCGCGCGAGGGAACGCCTCCGCCTCGCGCCGAGCCGCCGCGCGAGGACACGCCGCCGCGGGACGGGGCGCCGGGGCGCGGCACGGGCGTACCGGCGGAGGTGGTCCGGCGCTGGGTGCGCTGCGGCTCGGGGTAGGTGTCGACGAGCCGCCCGGTGGGCCGGTCCGCCTCCGCGGCGCGCGGCGCGGGCGGCCGTACGTCGGTCAGGCCCTGCGCCTCGCGAGCGGCGATCTCCTTGAGCCGCAGCGACAGTTGCAGGGTGCTGGGCCGGTCCTCGGGGTCCTTCGCCAGGCAGGCCCGGACCAGTGGGGCGAGCGCGTCGGGTACGCCGTGCAGCTGCGGCTCCTCGTGCACCACCCGGTACAGCATCACCTCGGAACTGCCGTGTCCGAAGGGGGAGTCGCCGGTCGAGGCGTAGGCCAGGGTGGCGCCCAGGGAGAAGACGTCCGTCGCCGGGGTGACCGCCGCGCCGCGGACCTGCTCGGGCGCGAGGAAGCCGGGGGAGCCCACGGCGGTGCCCACGTGGGTGAGCGTGGAGGCGCCGGTGGACCAGGCGATGCCGAAGTCGATGATCCGCGGCCCCTTCGGGGACAGCAGGATGTTGGAGGGCTTCAGGTCCCGGTGGACGACGCCGGCCTCGTGCACCGCGACCAGTCCCTCGGACAGGGCGGCGCCGATCGCCGCGGTGTCGGCCGCGCCGAGAGGTCCCTCGTCGGCGACCTTGTCGTGCAGGGAGGGTCCGGGCACGTACTGCGTGGCGAACCAGGGCCGGTCGGCCTCCAGGTCCGCCGCCACCAGCCGGGCCGTGCACCCGCCGCGGATGCGCCGGGCCGCCGAGACCTCACGCGCGAAACGCGACCGGAACTCCTGGTCCTCGGCGAGATCGGGCCGGATCACCTTCAGCGCGACCCGCTGCCCCTTCTTGTCGGAGCCGAGATAGACCACGCCCATCCCGCCCGCGCCGAGCCGTCGGTGAAGCCTGAACGAGCCGACGACGCGCGGGTCCTCGCGCCTCAGGCGCATCATCGCCATGTTCATCCCCGCTGCCCGGTCCCTGTGACGTGGCACAGCTTACGTTTCCCGGGCCGCCCGCGCGCAGAGGCCGCGCCCTCTCGGCCGGACGGATTGTGCCCGCCGCAGGCGGCAGATGAGACATGGTCAGGAAGCAGGCGCAGTTGGCGCGTTCGAACCTGCCGTCCCGTCAACAGGTTTCAGACGTACGGGCGTTGCCTTCGCCGACGCCGCTCGCCCCCGTCGTGCGGACCCTCACAGGAAGACACCGCGGACGGCCCGCGGCACCCGGCGCCGAGGGGGTGCGGAACCCTGCCGGGCAGCCGTCGCGACCCCGAACGGAGTGATCGAAGTCACTCCTTTCGGCCCGCCCGACCCTTCCGAAATGACGGACACGGCGGGCGACCCCTCAGGGAAGACCCCGAGACCGGGGACCGGGTCTCCACCCAGGGGAGTACTCCCCCAGTCATGGCTCATCCTCCGGGAGGCCCGGCAATCGGTACGAAGGCATGACGCCCGCTGCCGGCCGCACGCCTAGATTTGAGGTCAAGCGGCGGGTGCAGCACTCGTCCCCCGAGGTCAGACACCCGCCGCTGCAGACGACAACCGAAACGGTCAGGAGAGGGACCATGGCCCACACGGCACCGCGACGCACCGCGTTCGCCCCCCGCCGCACGGGCCGTCGCCACCCCCTGGTGGCGACGCTCATGGCCCTTCCCCTGGCGGCCCTGCTCCTGCTCGTCTTCGACGGCTGGGAGACGGTGGCCACACAGGCGTCGTCCGTGGGTGCGATGCTGGGGCGCTGAGCGGCGACCCCAGGCCCGGAAGAGCGGTCCGGGCGGGGACATCCACCCATGAAACCCCGTGGGGACGGGGGTGCGGCGGACGGCACGAATGCCGGCGCAGCTGGGGAGCTGCGCCGGCATTACGCCGTCCAGGGACCAGTGGTCCCACCATGTGACGGGCGTGCGTCCGCGGAGCCATGGACGGTTGCCGGGCCCGCACCGCTGCGGGCAGTCGTGGCCCCGGTGCGTGGCCGAGCGGTTCAGCGAGGCCGGCGCGCCCCAACCCGGGCACCGGGTACTCCGGCGGCGAGGGCGGCCACGCCAACCCCCGTGCGCCAGCCCGGGCACCGGGCACCCCGCTCAAGCGCGGGCGTCAACGGCGAAGGCCTCCACCAACCCGAGCACGAGCGCCCCGACGGTGAGGCCCACACCAACCCGCCACAGGCCAGGCGCCCCGCCGCCTCGGAACCCCGCGCTCGCGTACGCTCACCCGCACACCCCGACGCCCGAGGCCGCCGTGAACCTGCTCCCCGTGCTCGCCGAGAAGGCCAGAGCCGCCGCCCATCCGGAAGCCGGCCAAGCCCCCTGCACCTGCGACGCCGGCCCCGCCCCCCTCGCCGACCGGCCCGACGCCACCGTCGTACGCCACGCAGGCACCGTCGCGAAGGCGCACGCCCCCGGTACCGACCCCGCCGAGCTCGCCCTGCGCCTCGGCACGGCCGCCCGCGTCCCCGGTGTCCTCCTGGCTCCGCTCGCCCCCGGCCCCACCCCGTTGCACGGCCGGCTGGTGACCTTCTGGCCCTACGGCACCCCTGTGGACCCGGACGACCCGGACGCGGCGCCCTGGGAGACCGTCGGCACGCTGCTGGCGCGGCTGCACCGCACGGTCCCGCCCGCCGGCCTGCCCCCGATGCGCGGGCCCGCCAAGGCCACCCGTGCCATGCGGCGGCTGCACGAGGCCCTGCGCGGGGAGCCCCACGAGGCGGCCGGGCCGGTTCAGCGGGCCTGGGCCGCGCTGCCCGCCTGGGCCCGCGCGGAAGCGGCCATGCCCGGCCCGGCGGTCCTCTGCCACGGCGATGTGCACCTCGGCCAGCTCGTCCGGCACCCCGCACCCGACGGGCCGTGGCAGCTGATCGACGTGGACGACCTGGGCGTGGGCGTCCCGGCCTGGGACCTCGCGCGCCCAGCCGCCTGGTACGCCTGCGGACTGCTCCCGCCCGACGTGTGGACGCGGTTCCTGACCGCCTACCGGCGGGCCGGCGGCCCGGCCGTCCCCGCGGACGGCGACCCCTGGCCGGCCCTCGACGTCCCGGCGCGCGCCCTCACCGTGCAGACGGCCGCCCTGGCCGTCGCCAAGGCGCTCGCGGCGGACCGCCCACTGGACGAGGTCGAGCAGGCCGTCGTCGACGCCTGCGCCCGGATGACATCGGTGCCGTACCCCACCAGTTGACGCACGGATTCCCGGAAATCGTTGCAACCGATCGCGCACGAGCGGAGTCTGTCCTGGGGAAACACGAAGCACGACCGACCGGCGAGGAGTTGAGCCGCGATGCATTGTCCGAAGTGCCATGCGCCGATGCACACCTACAACCGCAACGGCATCCAGATCGAGCAGTGCAGCGGCTGCCGCGGCATCTTCCTCGACTACGGCGAGCTGGAGGCGCTGACCCAGTTGGAGTCCCAGTGGTCCAAGCCCGCCCCGCAGGCGTACCCGGCGCCGCCCGCGCCCGCCTGGGGCGCCCCGCACGGCGGTCACCACGGCGGCCACGGCCACCACGGACACCACCACAAGAGCTTCGCCCACATGCTGTTCTCCAGCTGAACGGGCACGCCGAAGCCCCCGGCCGTACGCGACGGCCGGGGGCTTCTCGGTGTGGACGATACTGGGATTGAACCAGTGACCTCTTCCGTGTCAGGGAAGCGCTCTCCCGCTGAGCTAATCGTCCGCGGCTGTGACCTGTGGACCACAGACAGTGCGCGATACTGGGATTGAACCAGTGACCTCTTCCGTGTCAGGGAAGCGCTCTCCCGCTGAGCTAATCGCGCGGGCATGGATCTTCGAGGAGACCCGGGATCTTGCGAGAAGATCCAGTGGACGATACTGGGATTGAACCAGTGACCTCTTCCGTGTCAGGGAAGCGCTCTCCCGCTGAGCTAATCGTCCTTGGAGGTGGAGACGGGATTTGAACCCGTGTAGACGGCTTTGCAGGCCGTTGCCTCGCCTCTCGGCCACTCCACCAGGAGTGTAGGGGATCGAGGCGACCCCCTGTCTTCCTTCGAGCGGACGACGAGGCTCGAACTCGCGACCTCAACCTTGGCAAGGTTGCGCTCTACCAACTGAGCTACGTCCGCCTGTCGTTTCGGTGCGCTTGCGCGTCCCGGCGACGTGTTGAACTCTAGCGGATTCCCGGGCCAGTACAAAAACGCGTTTGCGCAGCGTGCTGCGCTGCACCCGGCTGACCCGGTGGTCAGGGCCCCTCAGGGAGGTCCCGGGCCACCCGACAGCCACCCGACCTAGACTCGACCACGTGCTTCACCACCGTTTCGGCCCGCCCCCTCTGGCCCGCTTCGGCGACCGACTCGCCACCGGGCTCCTCGACGTCACCAGCGATCCCGCCGCCCTGGACTCGTCCGGTTTCTGGGCCGTGTGCGCGGACTTCGAGGGCGGGCTGACCTGCGCCCGCTTCGCCGACGTACGGCAGGAGCCGGTGCCGGCCCCGGTGCCCGGCGCCTGGCGCGGCCCGGCGCCGGCGGACTGGACGTCCTCCCTGGACCGGGCCGCGTACACGGCCGCCGTCCGCCGGATCCGCGAGCACATCGCGGCCGGCGAGGTCTACCAGGCCAACCTCTGCCGGGTGCTCAGCGCGGCCGTCGACCCGGACGCGGACGTGGACGCCCTGACCGCCCTGCTGGCCCGCGGCAACCCGGCGCCGTACGCAGGAACGATCCGGCTGCCCGGGCACGGCGTGGAGATCGCCACCGCCTCGCCCGAGCTGTTCCTGCGCCGGACCGGGCGGACCGTGGAGTCGGGCCCCATCAAGGGCACCGGGCGCACCGAGGCGGACCTCCTGGAGAAGGACTACGCCGAGAACGTGATGATCGTGGACCTGGTCCGCAACGACATCGGGCGGGTGTGCGCGACCGGCAGCGTGACCGTCCCGGACCTGTGCGCGCTGGAGAAACACCCCGGCCTGGTCCACCTGGTGTCCACGGTCCGCGGGGAACTGCGCGCCGGGGCCGGCTGGCCGGACCTGCTCGCCGCCGCGTTCCCGCCCGGCTCCGTCACCGGCGCGCCGAAGTCGAGCGCCCTGCGGATCATCGAGGCGCTGGAGACGGCGCCCCGTGGGCCGTACTGCGGTGGCATCGGCTGGGTCGACGCCGACCGGGGCACCGGCGAGCTGGCCGTCGGCATCCGCACCTTCTGGATCGACCGCGCCGAGGGAGTCCTCCGCTTCGGCACCGGCGCCGGCATCACCTGGGGATCGGACCCGGAGGGGGAGTGGCAGGAGACCGAACTGAAGGCGTCCCGGCTGCTCGCGGTAGCGTCGGGAGCGTACGAGCACAGCGGAGAGGCGTTCGCATGAGGATCTGGCTGGACGGCGGGCTGCGGGACCTGGAGTCCGCCCGTGTCTCCGTCTTCGACCACGGACTGACGGTCGGCGACGGCATCTTCGAGACGGTGAAGGCACTGGACGGCAAGCCGTTCGCGCTCACCCGGCACCTCGACCGCCTGACCCGTTCGGCCCGGGGCCTCGGCCTGCCCGACCCCGACCACGACGAGGTCCGCGAGGCCTGCGCGGCGGTCCTCGAGGCCAACCCGATGCCGCTCGGCCGGCTGCGGATCACCTACACCGGCGGCCACGGCCCGCTCGGCTCCGACCGCGGCGAGCACGGCCCGACCCTCGTGGTCGCCGTCGGCGAGACCACCCGCCGCCCGGACTCCACCGCGGTGATCACCGTGCCGTGGACCCGCAACGAGCGCGGCGCACTCACCGGCCTGAAGACGACCTCGTACGCCGAGAACGTCGTCGCCCTGGCCCGCGCCCACGAACACGGGGCCTCCGAGGCGCTGTTCGGCAACACGGCCGGCCGGCTCTGCGAGGGCACCGGGTCGAACGTCTTCGTCGTCCTGGACGGCGAGATCCACACCCCGCCGCTCGCCTCCGGCTGCCTGGCAGGCATCACCCGTGCCCTGACCATCGAGTGGACCGGAGCCAAGGAGACGGACCTCCCGATGGACGTGCTGGCACGGGCCGACGAGATCTTCCTGACCTCCACCCTGCGGGACGTCCAGGCCGTGCACCGGGTCGACGACCGGGAGCTGCACGGCGTCCCGGGGCCGGTGACCGCCAAGGCGATGCGGATCTTCGACGAGCGTTCCGGGCACGACCTGGACCCCTGAGCCCGCAAAACCGGCTGACGCGGCCGGTCGTCAGGGGTAGAAATCCAGTGATGACCACGACCCTGCGGCCGGCCGAGCCGCTCCAGCAGCACCCCGACGGATCGCGCTCCCGTCGCTTCCAGGTGTGCGTGAACGGCCGCCCGGTCGGCGGGCTCCGCCTCGGCACCTCGCCGTCGCTCGGTGACTCGGTGGCCCGCATCCACGACCTGCGGATCGCCGAGCCCGACCGGCGCCGCGGCCGGGGCACGGTCGCGGCGCTCGCCGCGGAGGAGGTGGCACGCGGCTGGGGCTGCCGGCAGATCGAGACCCTCGTCCCCGCCTCGGCGGACGTCGCCCTGAGGCTGTTCGGCGCGCTCGGCTACACCCTGCGCAACCGGCGGATGGAGAAACGCCTCGGCACCACCCCGCCCGAACTGCCGGCGGGCAGCCGCGCGCGGCCCATGACGGCGGCCGAGTTCGACGCCTGGCAGGCACGCGAGAGCGAGCGCTACGCCGGCGTGTGGCGGGAGCGAGGCCTCACCGAGGCGGCGGCCCGCGCCAAGGCCCGCGACGACCACGCCCGACTGCTGCCGCGCGGAGCCGCGACCGACGGCATGGTCTTCAGCGTCCTCGAACACGAGGGGAGGCCGGTCGGCACCCTGTGGGTGGCCCTGCAGGACGCCGAGGCGTTCGTGTACGACGTGGAGACCGAGGCGGCCCACCGGGGCCAGGGGCACGGGCGGACGCTCATGCTGCTGGCGGAGCGCCAGGCGATCGAGGCCGGCCTGCGCGTCCTCGGCCTCAACGTGTTCGCGGGCAACGCCCCGGCCGAGCGGCTGTACGAGTCACTCGGGTACGAGACGGTGACCCGCTCCCTGGCCAAGCCCCTGCTGTAGGGCTCAGGCGCCCTGTTCGCCCAGCAGCCGGTTCGCGATCTCCTCGATCCGCTCGCGCAGCCCCTCCTGGCTCTTGCCGCCGTCCAGGCGCTCACCGCCGATGACGTACGTCGGCGTGCCGGTCACGCCGATCGCCTTGCCCTCGGCCTGGTCGGCGTCGACGATCAGGATGTGCCGGCCGTCGATCAGCGCGGTGTCGAACTCCTCGCCGTCCAGCCCGAGTTCGCGCGCCACCTCGACCAGGAAGGGTTCCCCCGTACGGTCCAGTTCCTCGACCCGCTCCAGCACCGCCTCCACGTACGGCCAGCCCTTGCCCTGCGCCAGCGCCTCCTCGGCGGCCTGCGCGGCGGCGAAGGCGTGCTGGTGCTTCTCCAGCGGGAAGTGCCGCAGCCGCAGCTCCAGCCGGTCGCCGTAGCGGGCGCGCAGGGCGCGGACGTCGTCGAGGGCGGTGCGGCAGTCGGGGCACTGCAGTTCGCACCAGACGTCGAGGACGAGGGCATCGGTGCGCGCGGGAGAGGAGTCGCTCATGCGCACCAGTCTTCCAGGCCGCGCGCGGTCGACCCAATCGGAGCCGCGGGCACCGGCACCCCAGGAGGAGGCGACCCGGAGATGTCCCTGATGTCCGCCCCGAGCATGGCTTCCCGCGGCCCGCACGGTGCAGGATGGCAGGATGGAAGGGGCGAAGCGCCGCACCCCTGCCCCGCCGGCGCGGCGTCCCGCGAAGAAACCCCTCTCACTCGACCGAGCCCGCCAGGAGGAACGGATGATTGCCGAGACCGTCTGCTCCGCCGTGTCCGCGGCGGGCCTGGGGATCGCCGTGGTCACGGCCTACCGCAGGCGCTTCCTGTCCGCCGCCCGCATCGCGGCCTACTCGCTGGTGCCGATCGGCCTGGTGATGACGGGTGTGGTCGGCTGGCTCGCCGACACCGCCTTCAGCCCCACCGCCTGGGCGGGCTTCGGGGTGCTGGGCGCGGCCTGGCTGCTGTTCGCCGGCACCCGTGCCGTCGAGCGCCGCC
>NZ_JBLEBI010000183.1:0-13759 GCF_047340315.1 Streptomyces sp. AF1A | reverse complement strand
CGGAGCTGACGGCGCTGATCGGGCAGCAGGAACAGCGGGTACGCGCCCGGCCGCGCGACGCGGGGGCCTGGGCGGTGCTCGGGGCCGCGTACGTGGAGCGGGGGCGCCGGACCGCCGACGCGGCGAACTATCCGAAGGCCGAGAGGGCGCTGCGCACGTCGCTCGAGGTGCGCGGCGAGCGCAACGCCGAGGCGCTGGAGGGCCTGGCCGCGCTGGCGCTCGCGCGCCGGGACTTCCAGGAGGCGAAGGAGTACGGCGAGCAGGCGCTGCAGCTGACGCCGAAGCGGTGGTCGGCGTATCCGCCGCTGATCGACGCCTACACCGGGCTCGGCGACTACAAGGCGGTCGGCTCCACGCTGGACAAACTGCTGAAACTGCACACCGACGCGGGCGACCGGCCCGCCGTGATGGCGAAGGTCTCGGCGGTCTACCGGGACAGGGGCTGGCGCGAGGACGCGGCGGCCCAGCTGACCGACGCGGCGGCCGCCGCCCGCACCCCGGCCCAGCAGGCCGCCTATCTGGCCGGCGTGGGGCAGCTCGCATGGGAGCGCGGGGATCTGCAGGACGCGCTGCGCCACTACGACGCGGCCCTGCGCCTGGACCCCGACCAGCGGGAGGCGCCGGCCGGGCGGGGACGGGTGCTGGCCGCGCTGGGCCGTACGGCCGAGGCGGTGGCCGCGTACCGGGCGGGCCTGGCCCGGCAGCCGAGCCCCCGGGACGCCTTCGAACTGGGCGAGCTGTACGCGTCGTTGGGCAAGTCCCGGCAGGCCCACGACCAGTTCGACCGGATGAGGGACCTGGCGCTGCGGGAGGCGGACGACGGGGTCGACGTGGAGCTGCTGATCGGGCGGTACGAGGCCGACCACGGGGACCCGCTGGAGGCCGTGGACCGGCTGCGCGACGAGTGGGAGCGGCAGCCGGGGATCGAGGTGGCCGACGCGCTCGGCTGGGCGCTGCACCGGGCGGGGCAGGAGGAGGAGGCGCTGGACTACGCCTCCACCGCCACGGACGGGGAGAAGGGCGGCGGGGTCCTCAGCGCCCTGTACGCCTTCCACCGGGGCATGATCGAGGTCGAGTTGGGGATGGACGGGGCCGCGCGCAGGCACCTGCAGCGGGCGCTGCGGATCAATCCCCACTTCTCGCCCCTGTGGGCGCCCGAGGCGAAGGACATGCTGCGCACGCTGGGCGACGCCCCGGACGAGCCGCCGCCCAGCTAGGACCCCGTGCGGACCTACAGGTTGCCCCGCTTGGCCTGCTCGCGCTCGATGGCCTCGAAGAGGGCCTTGAAGTTGCCCTTGCCGAAGCCCATCGAGCCGTGCCGCTCGATGATCTCGAAGAACACCGTCGGCCGGTCCTGGACCGGCTTGGTGAAGATCTGCAGCAGGTAGCCGTCCTCGTCCCGGTCGGCGAGGATCTTCAGCTCGCGCAGCGTCTCCACGGGCACCCGGGTGTCGCCGACCCACTCGCCGAGCGTGTCGTAGTAGGAGTCGGGGGTGTTGAGGAACTCCACGCCGGCCGCGCGCATGGTGCGGACGGTCTGCACGATGTCGTTGGTGTTCAGCGCGATGTGCTGGACGCCGGGGCCGCCGTAGAACTCCAGGTACTCGTCGATCTGGGACTTCTTCTTGGCGATCGCGGGCTCGTTGAGCGGGAACTTCACCTTGAGGGTGCCGTCCGCCACGACCTTCGACATCAGCGCGCTGTACTCGGTGGCGATGTCGTCGCCCACGAACTCCTTCATGTTCGTGAAGCCCATGACGTTGTTGTAGAACGCCACCCACTCGTCCATCTTGCCGAGTTCGACGTTGCCGACGCAGTGGTCGATGGCCTGGAAGGTGCGCTGGGCGGGCTGCGGGACGATCGGCTCGGCGGCCACGTAGCCGGGGAGGTAGGGGCCGTCGTAGCCGGAGCGTTCGACCAGGGTGTGGCGGGTCTCGCCGTAGGTGGCGATCGCGGCGAGGACGACGGTGCCGTGCTCGTCCTTCACCTCGTACGGCTCGGCGACCGAGCGGGCGCCGTGCTCGACGGCGTAGGCGTGGGCGGCGCGGGCGTCCGGGACCTCGATGGCCAGGTCGATGACGCCGTCGCCGTGCTCGGCCACGTGCCGGACGAGGAAGCGGCCCCAGTCGGTGCTGGGCTTGATCACCGACGTGAACACGAACCGGGCGGAGCCGTTCTCGAGCACGTAACTGGCGGTCTCGCGGCTGCCGTTCTCCGGCCCGGAGTAGGCGACCAGCTTCATGCCGAAGGCGGTGGAGTAGTAGTGCGCCGCCTGCTTGGCGTTGCCCACGGCGAAGACGACCGCGTCCATTCCCTTGACCGGGAAGGGGTCGGCCTGCCGTGCGGTGTCGGGAGTGTGGTGAGTGGTCTGCGTCATAGCGGCAGGGTGGCCCCGCTCTGCAAGGTGCGCAATAGTTTCCGTATTCACTGGGCAACATGTTCAGTGATCGGGCCGATACGGCGGCCTTTCTGTGCAGGATGACCATCTCAGGGGGTCCCGTGGCGATCGATCATCTGGACGGGCGCATCATCGTGCTGCTGGCACGGGAGCCGCGCATCGGCGTGCTGGAGATGTCCCGACGGCTCGGCGTCGCCCGCGGGACCGTGCAGGCACGGCTGGACCGGCTTCAGTCGAGCGGGGTCATCCGCGGGTTCGGCCCGCAGGTGGACCCGGCGGCCCTCGGCTATCCGGTCACCGCGTTCGCCACCCTCCAGATCCGGCAGGGCCAGGGGCCCGACGTGCGGGCGTACCTGGCGACGGTGCCGGAGGTGCTGGAGCTGCTGACCACCACCGGCAGCGGGGACATGCTGTGCCGGCTGGTGGCCCGCTCCAACGCCGACCTGCAACGCGTGATCGACCGGGTCGTCGGCTTCGAGGGCATCGTCCGGGCGTCCACGGCGATCGTGATGGAGAACCCCGTTCCGCTGCGGATCATCCCGCTGGTGGAGCAGGCGGCGCAGGAGGCGCGGTGAGCGGCCGGGAGGCGCGGGGGTGCGGACCGCGGCTTCGCCCGCTTCCCCGGCCTCCGCTGGCAGCACCCCCTGGAGGAGGACGGGGACTGAGTTCAGCAGCTCGGTACGGAGCCCTTTCCCTTCTCCAGCGCCACCAGGGAGTCGACCGCGCCCTTCAGCGTGGTCACCGGGACCAGCCGCAGCCCCTTCGGCAGCTCGGCCCTGGCATCGGCGCACTCGGCCTTCGGCACCAGGAAGACGGTGGCCCCGTCCCGCCGGGCGGCCTGCGTCTTCAGGGCCACCCCGCCGACCGCGCCCACGCGCCCGGCCGTGTCGATGGTGCCGGTTCCGGCGATGGTGCGGCCGCCCGTGAGGTCGCCGCCGCCGCCGTCGCCGTCGAGCTTGTCGATGATCCCCAGGGTGAAGAGCAGCCCCGCGCTCGGCCCGCCCACACCGGCGAGCTTCAGCGTGATCCTGACCTTGTCGGAGCTCAGCCCCAGGTACTTCAGCGCCGCGCCGGCCGCCGCGTCCTGGGACTGCTGCATCTGCGCCTCGTTGTGCTGCTCGATCTCCTTGACGGTGTTGCCGGTCGGGTAGACCGCGTCGCGGGGCATCACGGCCCGGTCGGTGCGGAACCAGTTGCCGAGCACGTCGCCGAGGGACACCCGGGCGTCCGGGCCGGTCGCCTCAATCGTGACCATCCGCAGCTGACCGCTGGTCCTGCGGGTCGCCGCGCCGGAGATCGTGATCACCGGGGTGCCCTTGTTGTCGCCGAGCACGTTCGCCGTCGTCCCGGGCTGCGCCACCGAGAACGGCAGCGGCGCGAACACGGCCGTGGCGATCAGGGCCGCGACGGGCACGGCGCAGACGGCGACGGCCTGGGAACGCGTGAGACGTGAGAGCACGGGATCAATCTAACCTGCCGCCTGGACGTCGCCTCATGCCGTGTACAGGCACCGCCCCTGCCTGGTGAACCGGCGCAGGGCCCCCGGCAGCCGCTCCACGCCGATGCCGGGCCAACGTACGAAGGGAGAGAAGGGCCAAGGGCCCGTCGAACCCTGCCGGACCCGGTGGTCAGCGCAGCGCTTCGGCCACTTCCCGCGCCGCCTCCACCACCCGCGGCCCCACCCGCTCCGGCACGGAGTCCGCGAGCATCACGACGCCCACGCTGCCCTCGACGCCCGTCACCCCGATCAGCGGTGCCGCGGCCCCGCTCGCGCCGGCCTCCAGTTCGCCGTGGGTGAGCGTGTACCCGGGGTCGGCCGAGGGCGACTGCCGGGCCGCGAGGATCGCCCTGCCCGCCGCGCCCCGGTCCAGCGGATGCCGGAAGCCGGCCCGGTAGGCCACGTGGTAGTCGGTCCAGGTCGGCTCGACCACGGCCACGGCCAGTGCCTCCGTCCCGTCGACCAGCGTCAGATGGGCCGTCGCCCCGATGTCCTCGGCCAGCGACCGCAGCGCGGGCAGCGCGGCCTCCCGGACCAGCGGATGCACCTGGCGCCCCAGTCGCAGCACCCCGAGCCCGACCCGGGCACGGCCGCCCAGGTCACGCCGTATCAGCGCATGCTGCTCCAGGGTGGCGAGCAAGCGGTACACGACGGTCCGGTTCACGCCCAGCTTGTGGGACAACTCGGTGACGGTCAGCCCGTGATCGGTGTCGGCCAGCAATTTGAGGACGCGCAGTCCCCGGTCGAGCGTCTGAGAGGTCTCCGCGGTCACGACGCCCACTCCTTCGGCGGTGAGGTCGACGGCCCCTGAGCGGCGGATGCGTCGCCGAGTCCCGTCGGCGACGCGTGTCAGAGGCCGCCGATCGGCAGGACGGCCCGACGGCGGCGGGCCAATGTCGCTTCACGGCTGCGCTCCGCGGCGGCGCTGCCACGGGGCGTGTGCGTGGCGAGACCCTAGCGAAGGGGGTTCGCTGAGCGGAAGTCTTCGTCCAGAATCCGGGCAAGGCCAGATCCGGCCTGCCTGCATTCGTCCGGATACGTACGCCACACCAAAGGCGTGACGGACCGACAACCGGAGACGGGCAGGCCGGGAGCCGCCGTCGCTACCCGTCGTGGAAGGGAGCCCCGGCCGGGCCGTCAACGCACCCCTCGGAGACCCGCCCGCAAGAGAGCCCGGCCGGGGCCGTCACCGCATGCCGGTGGCACACCCCCACACCCTGAGCGCCCCACCCGCGTGGGAGCCCGGGAACCCGGTCGAGCCGTCACCTCATGGCGGTGGCCCACGCCCTACACCCTGAGCAACCCGCCCGCAAGAGAGCCCGGCCGGGGCCGTCACCGCATGCGGGTGGCCCACTCCTGGACCTTGGCGATCCGCTGCCGCAGTTGGCCCGCCGTGGCCTCCGCGCTGGGCGGGCCGCCGCAGACGCGGCGCAGCTCGGTGTGGATCACTCCGTGCGGCTTGCCGCTCTGGTGGACGTAGGCGCTGACCATGGTGTTGAGCTGCTTGCGCAGCTCCATCATCTCCTTGTGCGAGACGACCGGCCGCCGCTCGGCCGGCAGCTCCAGCAGGTCGGCTTCGCTGTCCGGCTTCCTCCGGCTGTGCGCGATCTGCCGGGCCTGCCGCTTCTGCAGCAGCAGCTGCACCTGGTCGGGCTCGAGGAGGCCGGGGATGCCCAGGTAGTCCTGCTCCTCCTCGCTGCCCGGGTGGGCCTGCATGCCGAACTCGGCGCCGTCGTAGAGGACCCGGTCGAAGACGGCGTCGGACTCCAGCGCCTCGAAGGGCAGCATGTCCTGCTCGCCGGTGTCCTCGTCCTGCTGCTTGTTCGCCTCCTCCATCTCCTTCTCGGACTCGGCGTACGGGTCCTCCTCGCCCTCCTTCTTCGGTTTGTCGAGGGCGTGGTCCCGCTCCTTCTCCATCTCGTTGGCGAAGGTCAGCAGGTCGGGGATGGTGGGGAGAAAGACGGAGGCGGTCTCGCCGCGCCGACGGGAGCGCACGAAACGCCCTACGGCCTGCGCGAAGAAGAGGGGCGTGGAGATGGTCGTGGCGTACACGCCCACCGCGAGCCGGGGCACGTCGACGCCCTCGGACACCATGCGGACCGCGACCATCCAGCGGTCGTCGCTGCTGCTGAAGTCGTCGATCCGCTTCGAGGCACCCGCGTCGTCGGACAGCACCAGCGTGGCCTTCGTGCCGGTGATCTCGCGGATGAGCTTGGCGTAGGCGCGGGCGGAGTCCTGGTCGGAGGCGATGACGAGGGCGCCGGCGTCCGGGATGGCCTTCCTGACCTCGGTCAGCCGCTGGTCGGCGGCGCGCAGCACGCTGGGCATCCACTCGCCGCGCGGGTCGAGCGCGGTGCGCCAGGCCTGGCTGACCGCGTCCTTGGTCATGGGCTCGCCGAGCTTGGCCGCGACCTCGTCACCGGCCTTGGTGCGCCAGCGCATGTTGCCGCTGTAGGAGAGGAAGATGACGGGCCGCACGACGTGGTCGGCGAGGGCGTTGCCGTATCCGTAGGTGTAGTCGGCGGCGGAGCGCCGGATGCCGTCCGCCCCTTCCTCGTACCTGACGAAGGGGATGGGGTTGGTGTCGGACCGGAACGGCGTACCGGTCAGGGCGAGCCGCCGGGTGGCCGGCTCGAACGCCTCCAGGCAGGCCTCGCCCCAGGACTTGGAGTCACCGGCGTGGTGGATCTCGTCCAGGATCACCAGCGTCTTGCGCTGCTCGACGCGGTTGCGGTGCAGCATCGGCCGGACGCCGACGCCGGCGTACGTGACGGCGACCCCGTCGTACTCCCGGCCGAGCGGTCCGGCGCTGTACTCGGGGTCGAGCTTGATGCCTATGCGCGCCGCCGCCTCGGCCCACTGCTTCTTCAGGTGCTCGGTGGGCGCCACCACGGTCACCTGCTGCACCACGTGGTGGTGCAGCAGCCACGAGGCGAGCGTCAGCGCGAAGGTGGTCTTGCCGGCGCCGGGCGTGGCGACGGCGAGGAAGTCACGCGGCTGCTCCTGGATGTACTTCTCCATCGCCCCCTGCTGCCAGGCACGCAGCCTGCTGGCGGTACCCCAGGGGGCGCGTCCGGGGAATGCGGGCGACAGGTGATGCGAGTGGGACGAGCTGGGGGCGGTGGTAGTCACGGTCTCCGGTTCGCTGTGCTGGGGGCTCGGCTACGTATGACAACCGGGCCACCCTACCGGTGCGCCCACCTGTCACCCGGACCGACGGCACAGCCCCGGCCCAGGTGCGACACGCGTCACAGATCACCGGGCGAAGCGCGGCAGCTGGGCTGCGATCTTGGGTACGCGCAGAGCGCGCTGGCACACGTCCAGCACGAACAGCTCGGCCCCGTCCAGTACTACGTGGTACCACTCGGTGTCGTCGCCTCCCCGGCCTGCACCCGCCGCGTCACCCACGCGCCCACCAGCGCCACTGCCGCCATCGGGAGGAACACCGCGGCGAAGGCGGCGGGGTGAGAGACGGTGGCCGTCGTGGTGACCGTGCTGCCGCCGCCCAGGGCCGCGAAGGCCGTGCCGGTCGCCGCGAGGAGGAGGACGTTGGAGAGGGCGTCGGAGATCTGCAGGGCGGCGGAGTTGGCGCCGGCCTCCGCCGGGGCGGACAGGCGCAGCAGGAGCACGCTGGTGGAGGAGACCACCAGGCCCATGCCGAAGCAGCCGAAGCCCCACGCGACGGCGAGAATCCAGACGGGCACGGAGTGCACGAGCACGCTCGGCGCGGTGGCGATCGCGGCGGCGACCAGCACCATCCCGAGGGTCATCAGCCGCTCCCGGTACGGCGCGAGGCGCGGCCGGGACTGCACCCACGAGCCCAGCGCCCAGGTGCCGCCGCTCGCCGCCAGCGAGAACCCGGCGAGCGTCGGCGACAGCCCGCGCTGGGTGACCAGCATCAGCGGCACGAAGGACTCGGCGGCGACGAAGGAACCGGCGGACAGCCCGCGCAGCAGCACGACGGACGGCAGGCCGCGGGCGGCCCGGCAGGTGCCGCGCGGCAGCAGGCCGAGCACGGCGGGCACCAGCAGCGCGGCGCCGGCCAGCAGGGGCAGCAGGGAGAGCAGCCGCGGATCCTGGGCGGCGTACTGGAGGAGCCCGGCGCCGAGGGAGATGCCGAGGGCGAGCCGGATGCGCCGCCGGCCGGAGGAGTCCGGGCCCGCGCCGGGGGCCGGCTCCTCGCCCACCGGCCCGGACGCCCTGCGCCGTATCTGCGGCAGGGCGAGGGCCAGCGGGAACACGACGAGGACCGGTATGCCGAGGAACACCCAGCGCCAGCCGAGGTGCTCGGTGACGGCGCCGGAGGCGAGCGGGCCCACGATGGTCGGCACGATCCAGCCGGCCGCGAACCCCGCCATGATCGCGGGCCGCAGCCGCTCCGGGTAGGCGCGTCCGACGACCACGTACAGCGCGACGATGACCAGCCCGCCGCCGAGTCCCTGCACGGCCCGGCCGAGGATGAACACCCACATCGCCTGGGCGGTCCCGGAGATCACCAGCCCCGCCGCGAAGGCCCCGATCCCCGTGGTCAGCGGCCCGAGCGGGCCGCGCCGGTCGGCCCACTGCCCGGCCAGCACCATGCCGAACAGGCTGGTGGTGAAGTAGCCGGAGAACGCGAACGCGTACAGCGCCACGCCGTCCAGTTCCCGCGCGGCGACGGGCATCGCGGTGCCGACGGCGGTCGCCTCGAAGGCGATCAGCAGCACGACGGACACGATCCCGACACTCAGCGCCCGGTAGGCCCGGCCCAGGACACCGCCGTCCGGCTCGGCGGTCTCCTCCACAACAGCGGCTTCACGTGCTCCCAGGGCGCTCATGACCGCCAGAGTAAGGCCCACTACTGACATTGACTCCTGTCGGCGGTCCCATCGCCCCTGCGACCTTGGTCGTACGACTCGTGCCTTTCATGAACGCCGTATGGCAGTCGCGTTGCAGCCCCCGGCCATCCCTTGAGCGCCCCCTCCGCCCCGCCCTACGGTCGTCCCATCGACACGGCCGTGTGCCCGAGTGGTTCAGGGGCTCGCCTGCGCTGCAGCCCTCAGCGAGCTCCGCTCGCGGGGAGTCACGCGGGTCCGATTCCCGCCACGGCCGTCACAGCAGAACAGAACACGGCCGTGTGCCCGAGTGGTTCAGGGGCTCGCCTGCAAAGCGAGTTACGCGGGTTCGAATCCCGCCACGGCCTCCGATCGCCTGACCAGGCAGGACAAAGGGGCCGGTACCTCCGGGGGCCCCTTCGGCCGTCACAGCACCCCGCCCGCCTCGTCCTGGAAGAGTTCCGTCCAGTAGTGCCAGGTCGTGTCCGGCAGGGTGCCGGTGGGGTCCAGGGCGGAGAGGGTGTGCAGCATGGCCGCGGCGAGCTGGTCGTAGGCGGCCGTCGTCAGTTCGTGGGTGAGGTGCTCGTCGATCGTGCGCTCGTGGTGGAGGAGCCAGAGGGTGAAGGCGAGCGTGGAGACGTCGGTGTTGAGCGGGTAGAGCGCTGCCTCCGGTTCGCTGAAGGTGAGGACCGCGCCCGTTCTGCCGTCGACGACCAGGCTGTTGTCCTCCACCAGGTAGCCGAGGCGCACCAAGTGGTCGCAGTGGGCCGGGAGTTCCGACAGGGGGTAGTCGACACGCTCCTCGGTGAAGTACTCGCGGAGGGTCGGCAGGGGGACGTCCGTGTCGGCGTGGAAGAGGACCGCCTGCTCCGGCAGGCCGGTCTCGCGCAGGAAGCGGCGAGTCGGCTCGTGGGTGAGCGTGGCGGGGAAGTCGACCTCCTCGAAGCGGGCCACCCGGCCGTGCCCGAACTCCTGGTCCAGGAGGCGGGCGGGGACGTCCAGGGTGAGGCCCTGCGCCGCGCCGGGGCCCGCCACGAGCCCGAGCGGACGGATCAGGGCCGCCGCCTTCCAGTACGGCGGCACCTCGCCGTGCGTGCCCTCCTCGAACAGCGCGAGCAGTCGGCGGGTCGCCTCGGCGGCCGCCTTCGGGCCGTACTGGCCCGCGAGGGAGGCGAAACGGCCGCGCAGGCCCGCCAGTTCCTCCGTGACGGCGGCGAAGCGCAGGAGGGTGTCCAGGGAGGGCGCGAAGGGGCGCGGGTCGGACGCGTCGGACAGGTAGGCCGTGGTGATCTCGCCGGTGTCGCCGTCGAGGAGGATCGACTCGCGCTCCATCCCGGGCGGGTTGAGGAGTTCGCCTATCACCAGGCGGCCGCGCAGCTCCTCCGCCAGGTGGAACGGGCCGTCGGCGGCGTCGGCGAGGGTGCGCAGGCCGTGGGCGCGTAGCGGCGAGAACGTCAGCAGGTCGGTGCGGGCGGGCAGGCCGAGGCCGGCGAGCAGGCCGCGCGTCGGCCGGTGCGTGACATGGCGGTCCAGCTCGGCCTCGGTCAGCCTGATCGCCGGCGTCCCGGCGTCGATCGTGCTCATCGCTCCCCCGCGATCTTCCCCGTGCGTGACTGGGTGCGGACGTCGCCGTGCGGCGTCCCGGGCAGGTGCCCCCCACTGCCCAGCACACTACGCCGGAGCACTGACAACGGCCCCTCGCCGGAAAGGACGCCGGGCGGCGCCGCGGCGTTGCGCGCGACGACGGACCACCGTGTCAGGTGACGCGGATGCCGCCCGGCACCACGGCCGGGGCCGTGGCGAGGAGCAGCGGGACGCGCCGGGACAACGTGCCCGCGCCGGGCGCGGGTTCGTGGCGCGGCCCCCGGAAAGCGGCGCTCACCGGTCCGTGACCACGGCGGCCTGGGGGCGGATCGGGAGGCGGTTGACCGAGCGGCCGGTGGCGGCGCGGACGGCGGAGGCGATCGCGGCGGGCGCCGTCACCACCGGGACCGCGCTGGCGGACTTGGCGCCGAAGGGAGCCACCACGTCCCGTTCCTCCACCAGTTTGACGATCCGGATGTCCGGCGCGTCCAGGGCGGTCGGCAGGGCGTACCCGGTCAGGTCGGGGTGGCGGACCAGGCCGCGCGGGGTGCGCAGGTTCTCGGTGAGCGCGATGCCGACGCCCTGGGTGACGCCCGCCTCGATGCGGGCGGCGAGCTGGGCCGGGTTCAGCACCCGGCCGACGTCCTGCGCCACCGCGAGTTCCACGACGCGGACGGAGCCCAGCTCGATGTCCACGTCCACCACGGCGCGGATCGCGCAGAACGCGAGGCCCACGAAGGCGTCGCCCTGCCCCGAGGCGTCCAGCGGCTCGGTGGGGTGCGGGCGGCACTGGGCGGTGGCCCACAGCTCCTTGCCCTCCATCGCCTCGGCGACGGTGGTCGACAGCACGCCGTCGTACGAGGTGATCTTGCCGTCCGTGATCTGAAGCAGCTCCGCCGACATGCCGAACTTGTGTGCCAGGGGCTGCAGGAGCTGGGTGCGGACCATCTTCGCCGCGCGCTCCACCGCGCCGCCCGACACCCAGGTGTGCCGGCCCCGGCAGCCCGCCCCGGCCGGGGGCTGGTCGGTGTCGACCGGGGCGACGTGGACCTCCTCGACGCCGAGGGTGTCCTGGACGATCTGCCGGGCCAGGGTGGTGAAGCCCTGGCCGGTCTCCACGGCGGCGCACAGCACGGTGGCGACGCCGTCGTGGACCTTGACCGTCGCCGTGGACACCTCGTCGGCGCCCTCCGCGCCGAGCATGTGCACCATGCCGAGGCCGTAGCCGACGCCCCGGCGCACCGCGCCCGGTTCGCCCGCGCCCTCGGGTCCGCCGGGCAGTAGCCACTCCTCCTCGGGCGTGTCCTTGGGCAGCGCCGGCAGCGGGCAGTCGCGTACCGCCTGGAGGAGTTCGGCGACCGGCGCCGGACAGGTCACCGTCTGGCCGATCGGCAGGACGTCGCCGGTGGCGAGGACGTTGCGCAGGCGCAGCTCGGCCGGGTCCACGCCCAGCTTCTTGGCCAGCTTGTCCATCTGGGCCTCGTAGGCGGCGCACACCTGCATGGCGCCCTCGCCGCGCACGTGGCCGGAGGGCGGGTTGTTCGTGCGCACCGCCCAGCCCTCGATGAAGGCGTTCGGGACGACGTACGGGCCGCACGCGAAGGAGACGGCGGCGGCCAAGGCGTCGGCGGAGGTGTCCGCGTACGCGCCCGCGTCCAGCAGGATCTGCGCCTCGACCTTGACGAGCTTGCCCTCGGCGTCCGCGTGGTGACGGTATCGGAGCAGCGTCGGATGGCGGTGGGCGTGGCCGAGGAAGGACTCCTCGCGGGTCGCCGTGAGCTTCACCGGGCAGCCGGTCTTCAGGGCGAGCAGGCCGAGCGGCAGCTGGAAGCCCTGGTCCTCGCGGTCGCCGGTGGCGCCGGGCACCCCGGTGACGACGATCTTCACCCGATCCGGGGACAGGCCGAAGCAGGCGGCAGCCGTGTTGCGGTCGGTGTGCGGGTCCGTGGAGGCGAGGTACAGCTCCACGCCGCCGTCGGGGCGCGGCACCGCGAGGCCGGCCTCGGCGCCGATGGGGGCCGGGTCCTGGCGCCCGATGCGGTACAGGCCCTCGACGACGACGTCGCCGACCGCCTCCGGGTCGCCGTGCCGCAGCGGGATGTGCCGGACCAGGTTGCCGTCGGGGTGCAGGGGCTCCGCCTCGAACGCCTGCTCCGGGTCGGTCACCGGGTCGAGCACCTCGTACTCGACGATGACGGCGGCCGCGGCCATCCGTGCGGTGTCGGGGTGGTCTGCGGCGACGGCCGCGATGGGTTCGCCGTGGTGGCGTACGACCTCGGAGGCGAACACCGGCCGGTCGGGGACGCCCCGGCCGTGACGCGGGGTTCCGGGCACGTCCTCGTGCGTGACGACGGCGCGCACGCCGGGCATCTCGCGCGCGTGGCTGGTGTCGATGGACACGATGCGCGCGTGCGCGTGCGGGGAGCGCAGTACGGCCGCCCAGAGCAGGCCCTCGGCCCACAGGTCGGCCGCGTAGGGGAAGGTGCCCTCGGTCTTGGCGCCGGCGTCGGCGTGCGGCAGGGAGGCGCCGAGGCCGTGCGGCACCGGTTCGGCCACGGGGGCGGGTTCCGCGGCGGTGGTGGCGGTGGCGGCTTCGTTGGTCACGCCTGACCTCCGTCCTGGCCGTAGTGCTGGTCGTGCGGGCCCGGGGTGCCGTGCGGCGGCGTGCCGTACCGGTCGGGCGCGGCGTACGGATCGGGCGCGGTGCCGTAGTCACCGCGGGGGGCCTGCGGCGTGTCGAAGGCGCCCGGCGCCTCGAACGCCGAGGGGTTGACGCCGCCGGCGCCGGGGCCCGCCTGGCGCGGGATGCGCGCCTCGTCCCCGTCCGCCTCGGGGTCGGCGTGCGAGGCCTCGCGTTCGGCGACGACCTCCTGGACGGCCTGCAGGACGCCCCGGTAGCCGGAGCAGCGGCACAGGTTGCCGCACAGGGCCTGCCGGGTCTCCAGCTCGGTCGGCGCCGGGTTGCCCTCGAGCAGGTCGTGCACGGTCATCGCCATGCCGGGCACGCAGAAGCCGCACTGCACGGCACCGCACCGGGCGAGCGCCCGCTGGACGTCGGAGGGCTGTCCGTCGGCGGCCAGGCCCTCGACGGTGCGCACCTCGCTGCCGGCCGCGGTGACCGCGGGGACCAGGCAGGAGGCCACCAGGCGGCCGTCGACCTGCACGTTGCAGGCGCCGCACTCGCCCTGCGAGCAGCCGTCCTTGGCGCCGGCGAGGCCGAGCCGCTCGCGCAGCACGTACAGCAGCGACTCGCCGATCCAGGCGTCGGTGACGGGGCGGTCGGCGCCGTTGACGCGCAGCACGTAGGAGGCGAGGGGGTGGTCGTCGTTCGGCGGGAGGAGTGCGGCGTCGGTGTCGTCGGCGCCGTCGCCGTCTTCGCCGGCCGCCGCCCGGTCGGGCGCCGGGCCCTCGGGCGTGTCGTCCGCCGCGGCGTCGGCGCCGTGTTCCGCCACCGCGGCCTCGCTC
>NZ_JBLEBI010000182.1:0-13852 GCF_047340315.1 Streptomyces sp. AF1A | reverse complement strand
GTACCTCCTGGACCACTGCTTCTTCCCTCAGCGCCCCGACTGGCCGGACGTCGAGGACCGTTGGCCGGTGGTGCCCGCGACGACGATCGTGCGGCACATGATGGACGCGGCGGAGGCGGCGAGCCCGGGGTCGCGCGCGATCGCCGTGCACGAGGCCCGCTTCGACCGCTGGCTCACCGCCGCGCCGGCCGTCGACGTACGGGTGACGCTCACCCCGGCTCCCGGCCGTCCCGGCCGCGTCACCGTCGCCTTCGGCCCCACGGCCCGCGCTGTGATCGAACTCGCCGCGCACCACCCGGCACCGCCGCCGCCCGCCCCTCTCCCGGACGTCCCCGAACGGGCCCCCGAGCACACCGCGGCCGAGCTCTACCGCGACCGCTGGATGTTCCACGGCCCTCGGTTCCAGGGTTTGACCGAGCTGACCGCGATCGGCGAGCGGCACATCCGCGGAGTGATCACCGCGCCCGGCGCGCCGGGCGCGCTGCTGGACAACGTGGGCCAGCTGCTCGGCTACTGGATCATGGCGACCCGCAGCGAGCGGACCGTCGTCTTCCCTGTGCGGATGCGGCGGATCGGGTTCCACGGCCCGCCCCCGGTGCCCGGCACCCGGGTCACCTGCGTCGTGCGGGTCACCTCCCTCACGGACACCGTCCTGGAGGCGGACGCGGAACTGGCGGTCGGCGGCCGGGTGTGGGCCGTGATCGACGGTTGGCAGGACAGGCGTTTCGACAACGACCCGACGACCCGCCCGGCGGAACGCTTTCCCGAGCGCCACACCCTCTCCACGGTCCGGCCCGGCGGCTGGGCGCTGCTCCACGAGCGGTGGCCGGACCTGGCCTCCCGCGAGCTGATCATGCGCAACTCGCTCGGCGGCGCCGAGCGCGCCGAGTACGCGGCGCGCCCGCCGCGCGGCCGCCGGCAGTGGCTGCTCGGCCGGATCGCCGTCAAGGACGCCGTACGGCACTGGCTCTGGCAGCACGGCGAGGGTCCCGTCTTCCCGGCGGAGATCCGGGTCCACAACGACGGAACGGGCCGCCCGTACGTCACCGGCGTGCCCGGCCGCGCCCTGCCCTCGCTGGACGTCTCCCTCGCCCACCGGGCCGAGGCGGGCGTGGCGATCGTACGGCCGCACGGCTCGCGGCCCGGCCCCGGTATCGACATCGAAGAGGTCACCGACCGCGACCCGGCGACCCTCGCCGCCGCGCTCGGCCCGGCCGAACTGCGGCTGCTGCGCGCCCTGTCGGCGGACGGCACCCACGCAAAGGCCCTGTGGTTCACCCGGTTCTGGGCCGCCAAGGAGGCCGTCGCCAAGGCCGAGGGCGTGGGATTCGGCGGCCGTCCCCGGGACTTCGCCGTACTGGAGGCCGCTCCGGACGGCAGCCGGCTGCTCGTCTCGGGCCGCCTGGAGCACGCCTGCACCGTGCACTGCGTGCCCGTGGTGAATCCGCCCGGCCTGCCGCGGCGCGCCTATGTGGTGGCCTGGACGACCGGGCAGGGAGCCGACGGCGGACAACCCCCTGAAGGAGCAAAGGAGTACCCCCGATGAACCCCACCCAGCCGGCCCCCCCGCGGCCCACCGCCGACACCGTGCTCGCCGAGGTCACCGGCATGCTCCGCGAGGTACTGGCGGAGTACGGCGACGACGACGCGGTGATCGGCATGTCCACCACCTTCACCCGCGACCTGGAACTGGAGAGCATCGACCTCGTCACCCTCGCCGGACTGCTGGAGGAACGGTACGGGGGGCGGGTGAACCTCGCCGAGTTCCTGGCCGGGATGGAGTTCGACGAGATCATCGAGCTGACCGTGGGCCGGCTCGTGGAGTACGTGGTGCGGAGCCTGAGGACCGGGCGGGCGGGCTGAGCCATGGCGATGGTCGACACCGGCGGCATCCGGCTGCACGTCCAGCGCATGGGCCCGGCCGGCGACCGCCCCCCGCACGCCACGGTCGTCCTGGTGCACGGGCTGCTCACCGACAGCCTGGCCAGCTACTACTTCACCGTGGCGCCCGCGTTCGCGGCGGCCGGTCTCGACGTCGTCATGTACGACCTGCGCGGGCACGGCCGCAGCGAACGCCCGCACGAGGGCTACACCCTGGACCACAACATCGACGACCTCGCTGCCCTCCTCGACCGGCTCCGCGTCACCGGGCCCCTGCACCTCGTCGGCAACTCCTACGGCGGAACCATCGCCTTCGGCTACGCCGTACGGCACCCCGAACGGGCCGCGACCCTCACGCTCGTCGAGTCCGAGCCGGCGACCCCTGCCTGGGCGGCCAAGCTGGGCCGCATCCTGCGTCGCGTGGTGACCGAACTCGCGCACAACGAGCCCGAGGCGACCCGCTGGATCGCCACCCACCGGGGCCACAACACCGCCCGCCTCGCCAAGGGCGCGGCCCGCCTCGCCCGCGAGACCACCCTGGGCCGGGACATCCCCGCCAGCCGCGTGCTCACCGAGGAGCAGATCAGGTCCGTACGCTGCCCGGTCCTCGGCGTGTACGGCGGCGACTCGGACCTGGTGGAGCTGGTGCCGCTGCAGCAGGCGCGGCTGGCCGGCTTCCGGGCGGTCGTGCTGCCGGGGCACGAGCACTCGGTGCTGGTGGAGGCGCCGGGAGCCGTCGGCGGGCACATCCTGGAGCTGATCCGCGCGAAGGCGGGGGTACGGTGAGCGCGTTCCTCTTCGTCGTGCCGCCGCTGACCGGGCACATCAACCCGGCCGTCGGCGTCGCCGCCCGACTCGCGGTGCGCGGGCACCGGGTGGGCTGGGCCTGCGCCGACCCCGCGCTGGTGCGGCGGCTCGCGGGTGACGGCGCCGCGGTGTTCCCCTGCGCGGGCCCGGTGCCCGGCGCCGACGGTGCCGTACGACCGCCGGATGTGCGGGGCGCGGAGGCGCTGAGGTTCCTGTGGGAGTGGTACCTGCTGCCGCTGGCCGACGCCATGGCCCCGGGGGTCCGCGCGGCCGTCGCACGGTTCCGGCCCGACGTGGTCGTGGCGGACCAGCAGGCCTTCGCCGGTGCCTTGGTGGCCGAGCACCTCGGCCTGCCCTGGGCCACCTCCGCGACCACCTCGGCGGAGTTCAGCGGCGCCTACGACGGACTGCCGATGGTCGCCGGGTGGCTGCGGCAGCGCCTGAGCGAGCTGCGCACCCGCGTGGGCGACCCGTCCGGGACCGCCGACCCGCGCTTCTCACCCCATCTGCTGCTCGTGTTCAGCACCCCCGAACTCATCGGCCCACAGGCCCCGTCGGCGCCGCACGTCCACTACGTCGGCCCCTCACTCGCCGGCCGCCCGGACGGGCCCGGCTTCCCCTGGGGCCGGCTGGACCACGGCCGGGCGAAGGTGCTGGTCACCCTGGGCACGGCCAACGCCGACGCCGGCGCGCGCTTCCTCGCCGCGTGCCTCGCCGCGCTGCGGGAACGCGCCGACCGGGTCCAGGCGGTGCTCGCCGACCCGGGCGGCGCGCTCCCGGCCGATCCGGGCGACAAGGACGTGCTGATCCGGCCGTCCGTCCCGCAACTGCCGCTGCTGGCACGGATGGACGCCGTGATCTGCCACGCGGGGCACAACACGGTGTGCGAGGCGCTGTGGCACGGCGTGCCCCTCGTCGTCGCCCCCATCCGCGACGACCAGCCCGTGGTGGCCGGCCAGGTCGTCGACGCGGGCGCCGGTCTGCGGGTCAGGTTCGGCCGGGTCACCGCCGACCGGCTGGGCGCCGCCCTCGACACGGTCCTGCACGAACCCGCCCACCGGGCCGCCGCCGCCCGGCTCCGCACCGCGTTCCGCGCGGCGGGCGGCGCCCGGTCCGCGGCGGCCCGCCTCGAAGAACTGGCGGCCCGGAGCCGGTGAACCCCAGCGGCGGCGCACGAGCCGACGCACGACGCGAACGCGGAGAGCCGATGCGCGAGCACAGCGAGAGAACCGACCGGATCGCCGCCCTGCGCCCCGCCTACCAGGCCGACCTCGCCGCCGGCACGGACCGCTTCCTCGGCCCCCGGCGCGCCACCTGCCCCTGGTGCGGCTCGGCCCGCCTCACCCCGCGCCTGCGGACCACCGACCTGCTCCAGCACAAGCCGGGCCGCTTCACCCTCGACCGCTGCACCGACTGCGGGCACACCTTCCAGAATCCCCAACTGACCGAGGCGGGGCTGGAGTTCTATTACCGGGACTTCTACGACGGTCTCGGCGAGCAGCGGATGAGCGGCACCTTCGGCGGCCGGACCGCGATGTACCGGGGACGCGCCGAGGCGATGCTGCCGCACGACCCCGCCCCGAAGACCTGGCTGGACGTCGGCACCGGCCACGGCCACTTCTGCGAGACCGCCCGCACCGTGCTGCCCGGCACCGTCTTCGACGGGCTGGACTTCACCGACGGCGTCGAACTCGCCGCCCGCGAGGGCCGCGTGGACCACGCCCACCGCGGCGCGTTCCCCACCCTCGCCCCTGAACTCGCCGCCCGCTACGACGTGGTGAGCATGTTCCACTATCTGGAGCACAGCACCGACCCCGACCGCGAGCTGCGCGCCGCCCACGAGGTGGTGCGCCCCGGCGGACACCTGCTCGTCGAGGTACCCGACCCGGACAGCCGCCACGCCCGTCTCCTCGGGCGCTGGTGGCTGCCCTGGCTCCAGCCGCAGCACCTGCACCTGATGCCGGTCGCCAACCTGCGCCGGCGGCTCACCGAACTCGGCTTCACGGTGGTCGCGGAGCAGCACGCCGAAGCGCACGACCCGGTCGACCTGCTCGCCGCCGTCTGGCTGGCCCTGGACCACATCGCCCCGCGCGAGGACGCCCCCTGGCTGCCCGAGCCGCCTGGTGCCCCGCGGCGCGGCCTGCGAGCGGCCATCCTCCTTGCCGGGGTGCCCGCGCTGCTCACGGCCACCCTGCTCGACCGCTTCGCGCTGCGCCCGCGGGCGCAGCGACTCGGCCTGGCCAACGCCTACCGACTCGTCGCCCGCCGCGAGTGAGCGACGGCACACAACGCCCGGACACGGACCGGCGCTGACAGGACCGGGGAGTGCGCCGGGCGCCATCCGGCCGGCGAGGGTGCGCCGGCGAAGGGGGCCGGGGGCCGGGGGGTGGCGGTAGTCGGTCGGTGAGGGTGTGCCGGCGCGGGCGCCCGTGGTCAGACAGTGGCAACCGCTCGGAGAGCACCAGGCGGCCGGTCGCGTCGCCGCCGTCGCCGCCCCCGCCGACGGCCCGAGAGCCACCGGCGTCCGCACCGGCGCCGCGTCCCCCGCGGCACCGGGCGCGGGCACCACTGAGCCCGCCGTGCCGGCCGCCCGCTGGGCGGGCACCGCCGGACACCGGGATGTCCGAAACCCGAGGGCCGAGGGCCGGACGGTGCCGCCGGACAGGCGCGTGCGAGCCGCGATTCACCGCCGAGCAGGTAGCCTTCCTTGGGGCGCGCTTTACATGCCACGCCCCGTACGGCAATGGACAGGCGACCGGGGAGGAACCGGCGGTGCACGTGCAGGAATGGCTCGACTCGGTGCCCGCGGTCGCCGTCTACGCCGTGGTGGCCCTGGTCATCGGCATGGAGAGCCTGGGCATCCCGCTGCCGGGCGAGATCGTCCTGGTCTCGGCCGCGCTCCTGTCCTCGCAGCACTCCGGCGTCAACCCGGTGGTCCTCGGTGCCTGTGCGACCGCCGGGGCCGTGCTGGGCGACTCCATCGGCTACGCGATCGGCCGCAAGGGCGGGCGCCCGCTGCTGGCCTGGCTGGGCGCGAGATTCCCGAAGCACTTCAGCGCGGGCCATGTGGCCACCGCCGAGCGGTCCTTCCAGAAGTGGGGAATGTGGGCCGTCTTCTTCGGCCGTTTCATCGCCCTGCTGCGGATCTTCGCCGGGCCCCTCGCCGGCGTGCTCCACATGCCCTACTGGAAGTTCCTGATCGCCAACCTCCTCGGCGGCATCTGCTGGGCCGGCGGCACGACGGCCGTCGTGTACTACGTCGGCTTGGTCGCCGAGGACTGGCTGAAGAGGTTCTCCTACGTGGGACTCGCGGCGGCTGTCCTGGTCGGCCTCGCGTCCATGCTCGTCGTGAAGCGCAAGGCGAAGAAGGCCCAGGAGCAGCACGAGCGCGAAGCGGAACCGGTGAGCGCCGGAGAGTGAGCCTGCCCGCGCCTACGAGTGCACCTCGCGGTGCGTCTTGGCCAGCTCCGCGTAGAGGGTGCCGTTCAGGGTGACCCCCTGTCGCTCCTCCTCGGACAGCTCCCGCCTGACCTTCGCCGGCACCCCAGCCACCAAGGACCCCGGCGGCACCACCATGCCCTGCGGCACCAGAGCCTGGGCCGCGATGAGCGACCCGGCTCCGATCACCGCCCCGTTGAGCACGGTCGCCCCCATCCCGATCAGGCAGTCGTCCTCGACCGTGGCTCCGTGCACCACCGCGTTGTGCCCGATGGACACCCGCTCCCCGACGGAGACCGGGAACCCGGGATCGGCATGGAGAGTGACGTTGTCCTGCACGTTCGCGCTCGCCCCCACGGTGATCCGCTCGACGTCACCGCGCACGACGGCCCCGTACCAGACGCTCGCTCCCGCGTGCAGCGCGACGTCACCGATCACGGAGGCCGTGGGCGCCACGAACGCCTCGGGATCGATCCGCGGCTGCCTGCCCCCGATGCCCACGATCAGCGCCTTGTGCGTCATCACCGTCTCCTCGTGTCCATAATCCGCAGAAGTCCCCCGGGGTCCCCGGAGGTCCCCGGAGGTCCCCGTAAGTCCTCCCCGTAAGTCCCCCGAACCGTACGACACCCGCTGGGGCGAAGATCACAGCAGGCCGCCCTCTCGCCGGAGGCGACCGCTGAGTAACGTGACCCCGTGCCGAAGCGCAGGAACACGTTCTCAACATGGCGCCGCAGCCTGGCCCAGCGTGCCGTCCACAAGGCCTGGGCCTGGGCGCAGCGCGCGGGGTCGGTCACGGCCGAGCACCCGGCAGGGCTCCGCTTCGGCTCGATCGGCGAGGCCACCCGGCTCGCCTTCCCGCTCGGCACGGTGTTCGGCGAACCGTGGATCCACCTCGGCTCCTACTGCATCATCGCCGAGCAGGTCACCCTCACCGCCGGTCTCATGCCCGACCTGGACCTCGGGCCGGACCCGATCCTGCGCATCGGCGACGGGGTCGTCCTCGGGCGCGGCAGCCATGTCATCGCCGACACGACGGTCACCATCGGCAGCGACTGCTACTTCGGGCCGTACGTCTACGTCACCTCCACCAACCACTCCTACGACGACCCGCACCAGCCCATCGGCAGGCAGTGGCCCCGCATGGAGCCGGTGGAGATCGGCCCGGGCTGCTGGATCGGCACCGGAGCGGTGATCCTGCCGGGCGCGCGGATCGGCCGGAACGTCGTCGTGGCGGCCGGCGCGGTGGTGCGCGGCACGGTCCCGGACCACGCCGTGGTGGCCGGCGCGCCCGCCCGGGTCGTACGACGCTGGACCCTCGACGACGGCTGGCAGCCCCCGCTGCGCACCCCGGCCCCGGTCCCGATCCCGGACGGCACGACCCCGGCGCAGCTGCGCGCACTGGCGGAACTGGACGAGGCCGCGATGGCGCAGCTGGCCCGACTGGAACCCGAGACCTGAGCGAGTCGTCCGACCCCGACCGGTCGCGACACCGTACAGCGGCGCATGCCCGGCGACGGCTGGACGGCTCGGCCCGAGGGCTGAGCCCGGGCCGGCGGGCGCCGGTCAGCCGGTTGCCAGCAGGACCGTGCCCACCAGGGCCAGCCCGGCGCCCGCCGCCTGGATCGCCCGGAGCCGTTCGCTGAGGAAGCCGCGGGCGGCCAGTGCGGTCACCACCGGGTAGAGCGAGGCGAGGACGGCCGCGACGGTGACCGGTCCGTGCTGGGTGGCGATCGCGTACGTGCCGTTGGCCGCGGCGTCGGCCAGGCCCACGAAGGCCAGCGCGGGCAGTGCGGCGAAGGGGAAGCCGCCCTGCGGCACGGCGGCACCTGACCGCCGGACCGAGGCGGCGAGCGCGGCGCCGCCCACCGCGACGTTCGTCAGCCGCTGCACGAACAGCGCGAGAAACAAGCCGGTGACATCGGTCGAGGCCTCGGTGATGAGGGCGAACACCGTGCCGAAGCCGAGCGCCGCGATCAGTGTCAGCGCGATGGTGCGCCGCTGCACGGGTGCGCCCCGCAGCTGGGGACCGCCCGCCAGGACGACTCCGGTGACGGCGAGGGCGATGCCGGTGAACTGGAGCACTCCCGGACGCTCTCCGAGGACGAGGCCCACGCCGACGGGGACGGCCACACTGAGCGTGGCGAGCGGCGAGACGACGCCCATGGGGCCGAGCGCGAGGGCCTGGTAGAAGGAGAGCAGCGCCACCGGTCCGACGAGGCCCGCCGCGAAGGCGAACCACAGGCGGGGCCCGGCCTCGCTCCAGCCGCCCGTCGCGAGGACGATCGCGGCCAGCACGCAGGCCGCGATCGCCTGCGAGACGACGACCACCGTCAGCGCGGGGGTACGCCGCGTCAGCAGCCCGCCGCCGAAGTCGGCGAGCCCCCACAGAAGACTGGTGGTCAGGGCGAAGAATGCGGTCACGACGCCTCGCAGTACAGTTTGTTGACCGAACGGGTGCGCTTCACCGTAGTTCAGCGAACTGAACTGTGTCATCCCAAATAATGGACCATCTCAGGGGACGGAACGTGTCGGACCTCGAACTGCTGACCCAGTCCTTGGCACGCAATGTCAAGCACTGGCGGTCGGTGCGCGGCTTCACCCTGGACGTGCTCGCCGCCCGGGCCGGCGTCAGCCGCGGGATGCTCATCCAGATCGAGCAGGCCCGCACCAACCCGAGCATCGGCACGGTCGTGAAGATCGGTGACGCGCTCGGCGTCAGCGTCACCACGCTGCTGGACTACGAGCGGGGCCCCCGGGTGCGCATCGTCCCCGCCGACCGCGCGGTGCGGCTCTGGCACACCGAGGCCGGGAGTTACAACCGGCTCCTGGCGGGCACGGAGGCCCCCGGCCCCCTGGAGATCTGGGACTGGCGGCTGATGCCCGGTGAGCAGAGCCCGTCCGAGCCGCACCCCGTCGGCACCGTGGAGCTGGTCCATGTCACGGCGGGCGAACTGACCCTCACCGTCGACGGCGAGGACCACCTGGTCCCCACCGGCGCGAGCGCCTCCTTCGAGGCCCACCTCCCGCACGTCTACGCCAATCGCGGCGACGTCCCGATGGAGATGATGATGGCCGTCTCGGTGCCGCCCGTGCAGTGAGACGTCCCAGCGGCCGTCGAGGGCGCCTTGTTACCGTGCGGGCATGCGCGCACCCATCGGAAACTTCGACACCGTCATCCCGGTCCCCGTCTGCCTCGACGAGCTGACCGCCCCGGTCGCCGACGCCGTCCGCACCTGGCAGGCCGGCATCCCGGCCGACCGCGTCCTCTACGTCGAGACCGACCCCCGCTGGGCCGACACGGCCGTCTTCGTCGAGCACTACGGGCACGATCTGCTGGAGCGGTCCGCGAACTGCGTGGTGGTGGCAGGCAAGCGGGCGGGCCGGACCACGCTCGCCGCGTGCCTGGCCCTCTCCACCACCCGCGTCGACGTCAACGGCGTGGTGCGCCGTCAACTCGGCGTCCGCAAGGCCTCCTTCGCATCGATGGAGACGGCGACGGGCGAGACCGGCATGGAGTACGGCGGCATCACCCCCATCGGACTGCCCGCCGACTGGCCCCTCCTGGTGGACTCGGCCGTCGTCGACCTGCCCTACGTGCTCGTGGGCAGCGGGCGACGGCGCGGCAAGCTTCTGGTGCCGGGCAAGGTCTTCGCCGAGTTGCCCGGTGCGATCGTCCTGGACGGGCTCGGCGTGGCCTGACGGTGCCCCCGCGAGCCGCCCGGCGTCACCCCGCGAGGTGCTGGGCCGGCGCCGGATGCGGGTCCGCCTCTCTTGATGGACTCGGTGCAGAGGCTCTTCGCCGAGAAGTCGCCGGGGACCTCGCTCAGGCACACCCTCATGGTGGTTCCGTTCGAATACTTCTTGTCGAACTTGGAGGGGAAGGAGGCGTCCCAGTCGTCCGTGCTCTTCGCGGCTTTCTTACTGGATGCCGGCTTGCCATTGATGTAGAGCGTCAGCTTCGGCCTGCCCCAGATGCGATGAACCGGTACCAGCGCGCCGGCACGGCCGCCCGCGAACGCTTGATCTTCATAGGAACTTGACTCTCCGAAGGATTCACTCGGTCGAGCCCGTTTCCGGGCACCTGTCGGTGATCTTGTCGGAGGAATGCAAGGCACCGCCCCGCGCTTGCCCGTCCTTGATCAATTCGTGTGTTGTGATGTGCACATGCCATTGCGTGGCGAACGCCCTCAGCCACGGCCTCGCGGCCGTGGCTGAGGGCGTTCGCTTACCGCTGTGCGATCGAGATCAGTGCGCCGGGGCCTCGGTGACCACGACTTCCTCGATGTCGCGCTCGATCCGCTCGGACGTGGAGGCGGTCGCCTTCGCCCAGTAGTAGATGCCGACAGAGAACGCGGTGATGACGAGGATGTCCCACCACAGGCCGATGTGGCCCTGGCCGCCGAAGCCGCCCTGCCAGGAGATCAGGCCGATGCCCACCAGGTAGGCGGGCAGCCACTGCGCGGCCCGGAAGTCCATCCGGGGCGCGTCCGGCAGGTTCTTCTTGTGGGCGTAGAGGGCGTAGCCGCCGAGCAGCACGTAGCCAAGGACGATCGCCAGGCCGAGCCGCCACAGGGTGTCCCAGCCGGCCCAGTAGATGATCAGGTTGGCCACCACGAAGGACAGCGGGGACAGCACCTTGCCGAACGGCAGTCGGTACGGCCGCTCGCGGTGCGGCAGCTTGTCCGCGAAGACGCCGTACGCCAGCGGCGCACCGGCGTACATCAGCACGCTCGCCGAGGTGATGAAGCCGACCAGCTTGTGCCAGCTCGGGAACGGCAGGAAGCAGATCACGCCGGTCACGAAGGACATGATGAGACCGAACCACGGCACGCCGCGCGCGTCGGTCCGGGCGAAGACCTTCGGGGCGTAGCCGTTCTTGGCCAGGCCGTAGGAGACCCGCGAGGTGGCGGTGGTGTAGATCAGGCCGGTACCGCCGGGGGACACGATCGCGTCGAGGTAGAGGACACCCGCCAGCCAGCCGAGGCCCACCAGCGTCGCGATGCCGGCCCACGGGCCGCTGTCGCCCTTGAACGCGAGGTGCGCCCACCCGTGCGCGAAGCTGCTGTGCGGCAGCGCGCCGATGAACACGACCTGGAGCAGCATGTAGATCACGGCGCCGATCGCCACCGAGCCCAGCGTCGCGCGCGGCAGGTCCCTCTTCGGGTTGCGGCTCTCGCCCGCCAGCTGGATGGCCTGCTCGAAGCCGAGCAGCGCGAAGATGATGCCGCTGGTGCTGATGGCGGCCAGCACACCCTTGGCACCGAAGGGCGCGAAGCCCTCCGAGTGGAAGTTGGCCGGGTGGAAGTTGCCCACGGCGACGACGAAGATCGCGCCCAGAGGCACGGCGATCTTCCACCAGGTCGCGGCGCTGTTGGTGTGCGCCAGGGCCCGTACGCCGAAGAAGTTGACGCCGACGAAGACGGCCATGAGCAGGACCGCGACGACGAGGCCACTGGGGGTCAGCGTCTTGTCGGCGTTCTGGAAGTGCTGCGCCCACGACCAGTGACCGGCGTAGCCGATCATGGCCTCGACCTCGATCGGGGCCACGGTCGCGGCCTGGAGCCAGGAGAACCAGCCGAAGGACATGCCGGCCAGGCCGCCGAAGGCGTAGTGCGGGTAGCGGGCCGTGCCGCCCGCCACCGGGAACATGCCGCCGAGCTCGGCGTGTACAAGGGCGAGCAGCACGATGGCCACCGAGCCGATCACCCACGAGATGATCGCCGACGGACCGGCCTGGATGACCGCGTCGTGCGCGCCATAGAGCCAGCCCGAGCCGATGATGGAGCCAACCGAGGCCCACATCAGACCGATGAGTCCGACGTCCCGTCGCAGACCACCGGTGTCGCTCGTGGCTACCGGTGCAGCCTGGTCGACTTGTGCCATGTCAAGTGGCCCTCTCAGTTCGCATACGCAGAATTAACGAGGCCACAGGCTAGGAACGCTTTCCGTCATGGCAAAAGGCTGCTTACCAAAACTTGACTGAAGATCTTGTCCTTCTTGGCTACAGCCTTCACGCAGGTCAGACCGCGGAACCGAATGTCAATATTCAGCAGAAAATTGTGATGAAGAAGAAGAGACACTAGGGCAAAAGGGGAATTTCGATCGCCGGGCACCGGTCCATGACCATGTCCAGACCAGCCGCCCGGGTCCGTGCGTACGCAAACTCGTCGACGACTCCGAGCTGGAACCAGACCGCGCCGGCGCCCTTCGCCACGGCCTCGTCGGCCACCGCGCCGGCCAGTGAACTGTTGACGAAGACGTCCACCACGTCGACGGGGAAGGGGATGTCCGCGAGGGAGGCGTAGCCCCGCTCGCCGTGCACCGTCTCGGCCTTGGGATGCACCGGCACGATCCGCTTGCCGAACCGCTGGAGCACCTGCGCCACGCGGTACGCCGCCCGGCTCCGGTTGTCGGACAGGCCGACCACGGCCCAGGTGTCACCCAGCTCGGTCAGAATCCTGCGGATCGTCGCTTCGTCGCCGTACACGGCGGCCTCCTCGGGTTGCGCGGGATGTGTCGTCCGGGCGCCATCGCCCGGTGCCCGGGCAACATCACCCGGTGGACGGTGATTCCCGCCCCTCGCCCCGCCACGGCGTCCGGAATCTGCGCAATGTGCCTGCGTACGGCCGTCGGCCCGCCTACGCTCACCCCGTGCTGCGCATCCTCGACGCCCGAACCGGTGAGCCCGTCGCCGCCGCGCCCGCCCGCCGCGGCCTGACCCGCATCGAGGCGTACGCCTCCGGCCTCGACCTCACGGCCCTGCGTGTGCTGCTCACCGCCGACCTGCTCGTGCGCGCCCTGGAGCTGGGCGGCACCCCGGTCTGGGCGACCCTCACCGCCCCGCGCGACCAGCCCGAGCTCCGCACCGCCGCGACGGCCCTGGCCATCCGCCCCTTCGAGGACGGCCGCGACCTTGCCTCCGGCCTGGGCGAGGCACAGGCGATCCATGTGCTGAGCGACACGTCCGCCGCGGTGGGTGCCGGGCCGGTGATCGGCGTGGCGCCGGTGGTCTGGCAGGAGCCGCGGCCCGGCGCCCCGTCAGGTGCGCCGCCCTCCGCCGGTGACCGAACCGAGGGACGGCAGACGGGTCCGGTGCGGGCGGCCGACGTGCCCGTGGACGGGGCCCGGCGGCCGGACGCGGCCGGATCGGCCCGTATGGATCCGGCGGGCGGCCCGCCTTCGGAAGCCGCTGCATGGTCCGCCCCGGATCAGCAACCTTCCGGTCCGGCTCGGGCCACCGGACCTCGGCCCGACGACAGGCCTCCGGCTCCGCACGCGGACGCCGGCCGCTCCGTCCTCCGGCCCCCGCTCCCCGCCCTCCTCGCCGACCCCACCGCCCTCCGGCTGGCGCTCCTGTCCGTCCCGCGTGGCGCAACCCTGCGCCTGGACCCTGCGGTGCTGGACGAGGCCGCGCGGCGGCTGGAGGCGTGGCGGCGCACGGTCGCCGGATGGGCGCGACAGCCGTCGCGGCCGGTGCCGGAGGCGGTACGGGCGCGGCTGCGGGCCGCGTGGAGGACGACCTGGACCTGCCGGGCGTGCTGGCGGTGCTCGGGGACGTGGAGAAGGCCACGGACCTGCCCGACGGCGCCCGGTTCGAGACGTTCGCCCACGCCGACCGGCTGCTCGCGCTCGACCTCACCCGCGACCTCGGGATGCTCGCGTGATCGAGCGGGCGGGCGCGGGCCCGCTGCGCCGGCTGGTGGTGCTGCGGCACGCCAAGTCCGCG
>NZ_JBLEBI010000181.1:0-14015 GCF_047340315.1 Streptomyces sp. AF1A | reverse complement strand
GCCGAGGCGCGCGGCGGCCGTCCCGGGCGCAGCGCGTCCAGCGAGCCGACCGGATCCACCCGCCCGGCCGCGGCGAAGCCCCAGTCGAGCAGCGCGCGGGCCTCCTCGTACACGGTCAGCCCGCCGCCGGTCTGAGGGTTCATCACGGTCACCACGAGGGTGCGCCCGCCCCGGCGGGCGGCGGCCACGAGCGTGTTGCCCGCGTTGCTGGTGTAGCCGTTCTTGATGCCGATCAGCCCCGGATACGGCGCCACGCCGTCCTCGCCGGTCAGCAGCCGGTTGGTGTTCTCGATGGGATACGACGACCCGTCGCCGGGGAAGCGCGCATGAGCGGTGGAGCAGTACCGGGCGAAGTCGGGGTTGCGCAGCCCCTCGCGCCCGAAGATCGCGAGGTCGTAGGCGGAGGACACCTGACCGGGGGCGTCGTAGCCGTCCGGGGAGACCACGTGGGTGTCCAGGGCGCCCAGCGAGCGGGCCTTCGCCTGCATCCGCCGGGCGGTGGCCTGCCAGCCGCCGCCCATCGAGGCGAGCACGTGCACGGCGTCGTTCCCCGAAGCGAGGAAGACCCCGCGCCACAGGTCCGCCACCCGGTAGCTGTGGCCCTGTTCGACCCCGACCAGGCTGCTGCCCTCGCCGACGTCCTTCAGCTCGGAGTAGCGCACCGTGTGCTGCAGCCCGCTGGGCAGCGCCGGCAGGACGCTGAGCGCGAACAGGGTCTTCATGGTGCTCGCGGGCGGCAGCGCACGGTGCGCTCCGTCGGCTGCCAGCACCTCCCCGCTGTCCGCGTCGGCGACCAGCCAGGACAGCGCGGAGACGTCCGGCACCGCGGGGGCGCCGCGGCGCGGCCGGACCTGGATGCCGGAGCGGTGGAGCAGGGACGGCTCGGGCATCCCCGCGCGGGGCGCGGGGGGCGCCGGCTCCCCGGATCGCGGCAGGGCCGCGGCGGCCGGTTCGGCGGCGACGACGGCCGGGGTGATCGCCAGCACGCCGGCCACGCACAGGGAGCAGACCGTCGAAGCCGCCCGATATGAGAATCTGGTGATCATATGATCAACGTACGAACGGGAGCGCTGTGTGCCCCGCTGGCCGGGCCGTTCGGCCCACCGGAGCAACCCGGATGCCGCACGGCCGCCTGTCAGCCGGTGGGCAGGGTCGGCCGGACGTGCCGCAGGAACGTGGCGTTGTCGGGGGTGCCGCGCAGCCGTTCCAACAGGGTCTCCAGGGCCGCCGGTCCGCCCTGGCGGGAGCGCAGGGCTCGGCGCAGTCCGTGGACGGCCGTCAACTCGGCCGGGGTGAGGAGCAGTTCCTCGCGACGGGTGCCGGTGCCGTCGAGGTCCACGGCGGGGAAGACCCGGCGGTCGGCCAGTTCCCGGTCCAGCCGCAGCTCCATGTTGCCCGTGCTCTTCAGCTCCTCGAAGAAGTAGCCGTCGGCGCGGGAGCCGGTGTCCACCAGCACGCTGGCGAGGATGGTGAGCGAGCCGCCCTCCTCGGCCTGCCGGGCGGCGCCGAAGAACCGCTTCGGGCCGAGCAGCGCACCCGCGTCGACACCGCCGCTCAGGGTACGGCCGCCGGCGGCGGAGGAGTTGTTGTGCGCCCGGCACAGCCGGGTCAGCGAGTCCAGCAGGACGACGACGTCCTCACCGGCCTCCACCAGGCGCTTCGCCCGCTCGACGACGAGTTCGGCGAGGGCGATGTGCTCCCTGGCCGAACGGTCGAAGGTGGAGGCGTACACCTCGCCCCGCACCGAACGCCGCATCTCGGTGACCTCCTCGGGGCGCTCGTCCAGCAGGAGGACCATCAGACGGCACTCGGGGTGGTTGCCGGCCACGGCGGCGGCCAGTTGCTGGAGCAGCACCGTCTTGCCGCTCTTCGGCGGGGCCACGATCAGGCCGCGCTGGCCCATGCCGACCGGCGAGAAGAGGTCGGCGACCCGGCCGGCCGGTCCGGCCGCCGGGTGTTCCAGGCGCAGCCGCCGCCGCGGGTGGAGCGGGGTGAGGTCGCGGAAGTGCCGGCGGCCCCTGAGGTCCGCGGGGGCACGTCCGTCGACGCGCGCCACATCGGTCAGGGCGCGCTGCGCGCCCTGGACGCCTGCGACCAGGTCGCCCTTGCGCAGCCCGTACCGGCGGATCACCGCGGGCGGGACCAGCGGGTCGGCGGGGGTGGGCAGGAGGCTCGCGGGCCTCAGGTGTCCCTTCCCGCGCGCGTCGATGTCGAGGACACCGGTGACGAGCCGGGCGGGCGGGGCCTGCTCGGCCACGGGAGGGTGTTCGAGTGTGGTGGTCATGGGAGGGGGTCCTTTCGGTCCTGGCACGGACGGAGAAGCGAAGAGGGAACGGGAGCGGGAAGGGAGAGGCCGCGAGGGGGAGGCGGGCACGGCTGCCTCCGGGCGGCGGGAACGGCACCTCGGGCCGGGCCGGAAACGCGCCGGTCACGAGGTGGTGCAGAGGGAAAGCCCGGGCCGGTCGGAAGGCTCGGCCGAGGGGCTGGGTGAGGAGGAAGCGGCACCGGTGCCGTCATCAGGGGCACGCACATGCGCTGACCGCACTATACCCGTGCGTTCGATTGGGTCAACATGATGGCGTCCGCGATTGTTCCCGTTCCGGCCCGATCGTGAGGAGAACCGGTGGCGACGTCTTCCGTCAGGCCCCCGCACCGTCTCGACCCCTCCGGTGGCTGCCCGCACGCCGAGAACGCGCGGCTGCTGGCCTGTGGCGCCGTGGCGGCCGTGGAGCTGCCCGGCGGGATCGAGGGGATGGCCGTGCTCGGGCACGAGGCGCTCAGGCAGTTTCTCCAGCATCCGGAAGTCGCCAAGAACGCACGCCACTTCGCCGCGCTGCGCGAGGGCCGGATCGCCCCGGGCTGGCCGCTGCTGACCTTCGCGACGGTGCCGGGGATGACCACCGCCGACGGCGCGGACCACCGGCGGCTGCGGGGCCTGGTGAGCGGCGCGTTCACGCCCCGGCGCGTCGAGGAACTGCGGCCGAGGGTCGTCGAGTTGACCGAGCTGCTGCTCGACGGCCTGGAGGCCGCCGCCACCCGGGACGGCGTCGCCGATCTGCGCCGGCACTTCGCCATGCCTCTGCCGATGGGGGTCGTCAGTGAACTCCTCGGCGTGGACGGCGGGTTCCGCGACCGGCTGCACCATCTCAGCAGCCAGGTCGTGGCCACCGACATCGGTCCCGCCCAGGCCATCGCCGCCAATCGTGAACTGCTCGCGGTTCTCGCCGAGATCGCTGCGGCGAAGGCCGCGCACCCGGGCGACGACCTCACCAGCGCGCTCATCGCCGCCCGCGACGAGGGCGGCGACCGGCTGAGCCAGGAGGAGCTGATCGGCACGCTCCTGCTGCTGATCGTCGCCGGGCACGAGACCACGCTCAACCTGATCACCAACGCGGTACGCGCGCTGTGCGCCCACCGCGACCAGCTCGGCCTCGTCCGCGCGGGGGCGGCGGGCTGGGCCGACGTCGTGGAGGAGACGCTGCGCTGGGACGCGCCGGTCAGCTACTTCCCGTTCCGCTATCCGGTGCGGGACCTGACCCTCGCCGGCACCCGCATACCCGCGGGCACCCCCGTGCTCGCCGGCTACTCGGCCGCCGGCCGGGACCCGGCCGCGCACGGCCCCGACGCCGACCGCTTCGACGTCACCCGCCCCGCCCGGCCCGATGCCGTGCGCCACCTCTCCCTCGGGCACGGCGCCCACTACTGCCTGGGCGCTCCGCTGGCCCGGCTGGAGGCCACGGTCGCGCTGGAACGGCTGTTCACCCGTTTTCCCGCACTCGAACTCGCCCTGCCGACAAGGGAACTGACCCCGAACGCCGGGTTCGTCGGCAACAGCGTGCGCACCCTGCCGGTTCGGCTGACGCCTCCTCGGGGCCCGGGGCACCACGGCCCTGCGAACCCCCGATAGGGCCTTCCCGGTCCCGTTCCCCGTGCGGCCCGGCTGGCGGAGGCGCCGCGCTCACGCCGACCGCGTCCCGGCCTCCTGCACGATCTGCTCGAAGCGGGCGCCCATGGCCTCGGCCAGGGCCTGGGCCCCCGACAACGGACGGACCATGACCATGAAGTCGTCGATGAGGCCCTCCTCGTCGACGTGCAGGAAGTCGCATCCGGTCAGCTCGCGGTCGCCCACGCGCGCCGCGAACACCAGCGCGTGTTCGCGCCCGTCCGGGGCGCCGATCTCCCGCACGTACCGGAAGTCCTCGAACACCTGGGAGACCGCGCGCAGGATCGCCGCGGTGATCGCCTTCCCCCGGTACGGCTTGAAGACGACCGGGCTGGTGAAGACGACGTCCTCGGCCAGCAGCGCCTCGGCGGCGGCCATGTCCCCGGCCTCGACCGCCTCGCGGAACGCGCGCATCGGATCACCCCTATAGTCAATTAATTGAATAGGTGCGGATGAGATTAGTCAACGACTGCTAGCCTGTCCACATGTCGCTCAGGTACGCCGTCCTGGCCGCCCTGCTGGAGGGAGAGGCCTCGGGCTACGAGCTGTCGAAGACCTTCGACGTCTCGCTCGCCAACTTCTGGCCCGCCACCCCGCAGCAGCTCTACCGGGAACTGGAGCGCCTCGCGCAGGACGGGCTGGTCCGGGCCCGCACGGTGCAGCAGGAACGGCGGCCGAACAAGCGGATGTTCACGCTCACCGAGGCCGGCCGGGCCGAGCTGGCCGCGTTCGCCGCCGAGCCGCCCAGGCGGCCCACCGCCGTCCGGGACGAACTGCTCATCAAGATCCAGGCGATGGACGGCGGCGACCCGGACGTCACCCGGGCGCTGATCGAGGAGCGCAAGGGCTGGGCGCGCGGGAAGCTCGACCGCTACCGGCGGGTGCGCGACCGGCTCCTCGCGGGGCGCACGGAGGAGGAGTACCTGCGCACCGCCGAACGCGTCGGGCCGTATCTGACCCTGATGGCCGGGATCGCCTTCGAGGAGGAGAACCTGCGCTGGTGCGAGCGGGTTCTCGCGGTCCTGGAACGGCGAGTGGCCCTAGGCTGACCGGATGTTCGGACCCGAAGGCCCCAGCTGGCGCGAACTCGCCGTCCAGGCGCTGTCGTCCGTCGAGCACGGCTACGACCTGCTCGCGCCGAAATTCGACCGCACCCCCTTCCGGACACCCGACGACGTGCTCGGCTCCGTGACGAAGGCGCTCGCCCCGCTGGGGCCGTTCGAGGACGGGCTCGACCTGTGCTGCGGCACCGGCGCCGGCACGGAGGTGCTGGCCGGACTGTGCCGCCGGAGCGTCACCGGAGTCGACTTCAGCGCCGGGATGCTCGACGTCGCCCGGCGCCGGGTCCGGCCCGCCGGTGGACCCGGCGTCGCCTGGGTGCGCGGCGACGCCCGGGCCCTGCCGTTCACGGCCGCCTTCGATCTCGTCGTCAGCTTCGGCGCCTTCGGCCACTTCCTGCCCCGGGAGCTGCCGGGGCTGTTCGCCCAGGTCCACTCGGTCCTGCGGCCCGGGGGCGATTTCGCCTTCCCGGTGCTCGCGCCGCCCCGCCCGACGCGGCCCGCGTTCTGGATGCTGCTCGGCTTCGACGCGGTGATGCGGGTGCGCAACGCCCTGTGGCGGCCGCCGTTCGTCATGTACTACCGGGCCTTCCGGCTCGGTGCCGTGCTGGAGGAGCTGGGCCGCGCCGGATTCGCGGTCGAGCTGCGCGCCCTGCCCGCCTTCGGCCGGCGCGGCGACGGCAGCCCGCGCGCCCGGCTGGTGGTGGCACGGAAGGTCAGACCGCGGCCGGCAGCGTGAACTCGTAGACCAGCGCGTCCTGTTCGGCGGCCACCACCAGGTCGGTGATCTCCAACGGGCGGGCGTACTGGTCGTGCACCCGCCGCGTCACCCGGACCCGGGAGGCGTCGCCCGCCTGGCTGATGGCGTCCCGGTGGTGCAGGGTCAGACCGGCCTTGCGCATCCAGTCGTAGGCCCGCCGCAGCTGCGCGGGAGTGGCCCCGTCCGCCCGCTCCCGGTACCGGGCCAGCTCCGCGACCTCGGCCAGCGCCACGGCCGAGAACGAGGTCACCGCCGTGCGCAGCGCCCGGCCGTCCGGCGTGGCCGACCGGTAGTGGTGCACCAGGGTCGGCCGGTGCGGGGCGAGCCCCAGCGCCCGTGCGTGCTCCGGCGGCGGCGCCTCCCAGGCCACCGTGGCCCGGTCGACCGCGCACGGGTCCGCCGGCCGGGCGCCCACCGGAAACGTCAGGGCCCCCGGGGTCTCCACCGGGCCGGACAGGGTGGCATGGCTGCCCCGCCGGTCGGTGGCGACCAGACCGCCGCGGCGCAGCACCTCCAGCGCCTGCCGGACGGTCTCCCGGCTGACCCCGAAGTGCGCGGCCAAGTGCCGCTCGCCGGGCAGCCGTTCACCGGGCGGAATGGTGCCGTCGTGCAGTTCGTCGAGCAGCAGCGCCGCGACCCGTGCGTACAGGGGCCGGTCTGCGGGCTGCGAGGGTTCGTGCGGGGTGGTGCGGGCCATGCCGCGCCTCCTGTGGTCACAAGCGGTAGCCGTGCGGGCTCATTGCGCGACCACAATTAGCATTGGTCTAAACCAGGAGGGAAGGGCGGCCCGGCGGTTCGGCCGAAACCCGCCCGCGCGAGAGCGCCCTCACAGGGCGCTGTAGAGGGCGTCGACCAGCGCCATCTTGCGCGGGTCGTCGGCGATGCGCGGGCCCATCCGGTTCATGACGTACCCCAGCGACACCCCCGCCTCCGGGTCGGCGAGCCCGCAGGAGCCGCCGAACCCGTCATGTCCGAAAGCGCGCGGATTCGGGCCGTACGACCCGTGCGGACCGCTCAGCCACAGGCCGAGGCCGACCTCGGTCTCGCCCTCGAAGCCCGCGCCCAGCACGAGATCGCGGCAGCTGCCCTGGCCCTCGCGCACCCGCTCCGCCGCCTGCGGCGACAGGAGGCGCCGGCCGCCGTGCGAGCCCCGGCCGGCGAACACGCCGTAGAGCGCCGCGACGGCGCGCGCGGTGCCGTGCCCGTTCGCCGCGGGGATCTCCGCGGCCCGCCACTCGGGCGTGTTCGCCTCCGCCGCGCCGACCACCGGATTCGTCAGCGCCGCCAGCGCGGCCGGCGTCAACTGGCTGAAGACCGCCGCCTGTTCACTGCTCGGCACGGCCCGCGGGTGCGCCAGTTCGGCCACGCGTCCCGCCTCCTTCTCCGGCAGCCCGACCGTGAAGTCGGTGCCCAGCGGCCCGGTCACCTCTCGCTCCAGGAAGGCGCCCGGCCGCAGCCCGGAGATCCGCCGCACGACCTCGCCGACCAGGAAGCCGAACGTCAGCGCGTGATAGCCCGACCTGGTGCCCGGCTCCCACCACGGTTCGGTCGCCGCCAGCCGGGCGGTCGTCAGCTCCCAGTCGTACAGATCCGCCACCGAGTGCGGCTCCCGCAGCCCCGACAGCCCGGCGCGGTGCGACAGCAGGTGCCGGACGAGCACCTTCTCCTTGCCCGCCGCCGCGAACGCCGGCCAGTAGGCGGCCACCGGAGCGTCGAAGTCGAGCAGCCCGCGGTCGGCGAGGATGTGCGCGCACAGCGCGACCGGGCCCTTTGTGGTCGACCACACGTTCACCAGGGTGTCCCGCTCCCAGGGCCGGGTGCCGGCCGCGTCCGCCCAGCCGCCCCACAGGTCCACGACCGTGGCGCCGTCCACGGTCACCGCGACGGCGGCCCCCAGCTCGCCCCGCTCCCGGAAGTTCTCCTCGAACGCCTCCCGCACCGCGGCGAAGCGCGCGTCGCAGTGGCCGTGAACCTGGGTCTCGTGCGCGGTCATGGGACCTCCGTCGTCACCGGAACCCCGGCCGCGACGCCGCGGCCGGGTGCCCCGAACGTACCGACTGGTCGGACTGGAGGGAAGGGCACGCACGCCCGCCCGCCTCCTCAGGCGTAGGACCTCAGCCAGCGCACCTTCGCCGCCTCGTGGAAGGGGCCACCGCCCTCGTGGTCGTTGAACTCGTACACCTCGATCGCCTTGTCCTCGTGCGCCCAGGCGTTGAACGCCGCGAACACGGTCGACGGCGGGCAGGTCTCGTCCTCCAGGGCCGTCGAGAACAGGGCCGGGGCCCGGCCGCGGGCCGCGAAGTGCACCCCGTCGAAGTAGGACAGGGTGCGCAGCACGTCCGCCGAACGGCCGCGGTGCGTCTTGAGGAACAGGCCTATCTCCCGGTACGGGTGGCGGTCCGTCAGCGTCGCCGCGCGCGGGAAGTCGCACAGGAACGGCACGTCCGGGGCCACCGCGGCCAGGTCGGGGACCAGCCCGCCGACGGCGAGGGAGATGCCGCCGCCCTGGCTCTCGCCGATCACCGCCGTCCGCGTCGCGTCGGTCAGCGGATGGGCCCGGGCCGCTTCCACCGCCCGCACGGCATCCGTGAACACGCGCCGGTAGTAGTAGTTCTCGGGTGCGTCGATGCCCCGGGTCATGAAGCCCGGGTAGGCGGGTGCCGCGCCCACCGGGTCGGCCGTGGCGCCCCCGCCGCCCCAGGTGCTGCCCTGCCCGCGGGTGTCCATCACGAAGTGCGCGCGGCCCGTGGACGCGTACAGCAGCCTCTCGTGCGGCAGCCCGCGCCCGCCGCCGTAGCCGATGAACTCCACGACCAGCGGCAGCGGCCGCGTGGTCCCCGCCGGCAGGCGCAGCCAGCCCTTGACGGGGTGGCCGCCGAACCCGGCGAAGGTCACGTCGTAGACCTCGACCGTGGCCAGCCCGGTGTCCACCGGCTCGAAGCGGGCGTCCAGGTCGTGCTCGCGCGCCTGCTGGAGGGTCTTGGCCCAGAAGGCGTCGAAGTCCTCGGGTTCGGTGGATGCGCTGCGGTACGCGCGGAGCTCGTCGACGGGAAGGTCGAACAGGGCCATCAACAACCGCCTTCGTGAAGAGAGACTGAGGTCAGCTCACCGTACGTCGGCGCCGGTGAACTGGCCAGCAAACGCTTGCCCCCTCCGCGGCGGCCGGGCCACCCGCCGTTCACGCCCTCGGCTGGGTCCACTCCGGACCCGTCCGCGCCCACGCGCGCTCCCACTCCTCGAGCCGATGGCGCAGGGCGATCCGGCGTTCGACGGCGTGGCCGAGGAGCACCACGCCCCCGGCGCCGGCCGCCGCGCAGATGCCCATGGTGACCGCGTGCTGCCAGACCGCCGTCTCGTCCGGCGGCGGCGCGACGCTGCGGCCCCGGGAGTCGAACCACACCGGGACCACGTCACCGCTCCGCGTCCCGGCCGGGACCCGCGCCCACGCGGTCCGGGTGCCCTTGCCGGGCTCAGTCCAGCGGACCTGGGCGCGGTAGGGATGTTCGAGGTCGCCCCGTACGGTGGGCAGCCGCTCCGGCGGGGCGCCGAACACCGTGGCCCGCACCTGGTGCCGCGTGGCCCGCGCCGCCTGCGCGACCCGCTCGGCGTCGTCATGGGCGCGCACGCCCACGGCCACCCCGACCAGGGGCGCCACCACGAACAGCAGCACGGCCGCCACCAGCACCGTCCACGCCTCGACGACGTCCGACCGGCGCCGCAGAGGATTGCGCCGCCAGCGCCAGCAACGCGCCTGGGTAGGCATGTCCACCTCCTCGCCGGCGTCGGAGCCGGAAGAGCCGGACGGGCCGTTTCACCGGCCCTCCGCCCCAAGCCCCCCGGGCCCACGCGCACGAGCGTCCACACCCGTCTCGTACCCCGTACGGCTCCCCTCGCTCACGCGCTGAACCGCGAGTTCAGGCCCACCTGAAGCACGCGACGAGCCACGCGCCCCACGATCGCGCGCCCTGCCCTCCCGCGCGACCGGGGCGCCGGTGACCCGGGCGCCGGTGACCCGGACCGGCACGGCACGGAGCCGCCGGGACGCCGGGTCCGGCGCTAGCCGAAGCGCTCGATGCGGATGCGGTCCACCGGCTGGCCGGCCGCGACGAGCAACCGGGAGGCGTGTTCGGCGAACCCGTTCGAGCCGCACACATAGGCCTCCCACCCACCGGGAGGCCGCTCGGCCAGGAGCGGCGCCACATGGGCGGCCGTCATACGTCCCACCGCCACCCCGGCGGGGGCGCTGCGGGTGTACACCGGCGTCGTCTCCTCGCCCAGTTCCGGCGCGTAGATCAGCTCCTCGGGGCTGCGCGCGGACACCAGCATCCGCAGCGGCACGCCCAGGCCGCGCGCCCGGTGGTGCCGGACCATCGACATCAGCGGTACGACCCCGGAGCCGGCGCCGAGCAGCAGTGCGGGCCGGTCGCCCGGCCAGGCGAAGAAACCGCTCAGCGGGCCGCGCACCTCCACCGTGTCACCGGGCCGGGCCACCGTGTGGAACCAGCCGGAGACCTCGCCGTCCGGCACATGGTCCAGGGTCAGCTCGATGTGCCCGGAGCCGTCGGGGGCGGACGCGATCGAGTAGTGGCGCTGCGCCGTGTAGCCGTCCCCGGCGGTCAGCCGCAGCATCAGGTGCTGGCCGGGCAGATGTCCCGCCCAGCCCGGCACCGCGAGGCGGAAGGTGGCCGCGCGCGGCGTCTCGCGCCGGATCTGCGTCAGCGTGGCCGTCTGCCAGACCGCGGCGGCCTGCTCGCTCACCGCGATGCGCCCGGGCACCGCGAACCGCGTCGGGGCAGGGCCGGGGGCGGTCGTGGTCGTCGTCACCGTCTCAGTCACCGGAGTACCGCTGCTCCTCCCACGGGTTGCCGCGCGCGTGGTAGCCGTTGCCCTCCCAGAAACCCGGCTCGTCGTGGTCGAGGAGCGTGATGCCCGCGATCCACTTGGCGCTCTTCCAGAAGTACAGGTGGGGCACCAACAGCCGCGCCGGGCCGCCGTGCTCGGGCGGCAGCGGCTTTCCGTCGTACTCCCAGGCGATCCAGGCGCGTGAGCCGGTGAGGTCGGCGAGCGGCAGGTTCGTGGTGTACCCGGTGTGCGAGCGGGCGACCGCATGGGTGGCGGAAGCGAGGGGCCGCACCGCGTCGAGGAAGGCGTCGAGCGACACCCCGCCGAACCGGACCGCGAACTTCGACCAGCCCGTCACACAGTGGATGTCGCCCTCGTACGCCGACCCCGGCAGCGCGCGCGCCGCCTCCCAGTCCCAGGTGTGCGGGCGCTCGACCAGGCCGTCGATGCGGAAGGACCAGTCGGCGGGCGCGAGGTCCGGGGTGACCTCGGCGGACAGGACGGGCCAGTCGTCGCGCGCGTCGTACTGCCCGGGCGGCAGCCCCGGGTTGTGCTCGCGCGGGCGGCCCGTGAAGCCTCGCGTGACGTTCATGGTTCAACCGTACGCTGTCCTGCGGAGTGCTCCGTCCCAGGTCACCGCCCCGGCCCCCGCGGCCGTACGACCTCTGCCCGGCACCGGCAACAGTGGGGCACCGGGAACCACGGGGACTGACAGCGGGGACCGGGAATAGCGGGGCGGGCCTCCTCCTTGGCGTTCCATGGCCGCACCGGTCGCCGGTGACCACGCGAGAAAGGTGAGGAATGAGGATGCCCCAGGCATACGTCTCCAGGACCGCGATCGAGGTGGTCGCGTGAGCCCCGCCGGCAGCCCGGGTGGCGCCGGCCGCATCGCCGCCGGCGCGCCGCACGTCCTCGAAAACCCCGTCCTCGCCTCCCTGGCCGGCCCGCACGCCCACTTCGCCGAGCGGCGCGGCCGGGTTCTGCGCTATCGGCTCGGCGTCGCGCCGTGGCTGGCCCTGCCCGACGAGCCGGACGAGCAGGACTGGGCGGACCTGGCCGCGCTGGCCGGGCCGGGCGCCGGGATCCCGCTTGCCGGGTTCACCGGGGAGCTGCCCGACGGCTGGGAGGTCACCCACCGGATCGAGGGCGTGCAGCTCGTGGCCGGCCACCTCGCCACCGCCCCGGACGCCGAGGCGGTCCGTCTCGGCCCCGCGGACGTGCCCGAGATGCTCGACCTGGTGGCGCGCACCCGGCCCGGGCCGTTCCTGCCGCGGACCGTCGAGCTGGGCACCTACCTGGGCATCCGCCGCGGCGGCGCGCTGGTCGCCATGGCGGGGGAGCGGCTGCACCCGCCCGGCTGGACCGAGATCAGCGCGGTCTGCACGGACCCCGCCGCCCGCGGCGAGGGCCTCGCCACCCGCCTGATCCTCGCGGTCGCGCACGGCATCCAGGAGCGCGGCGAGACACCGTTCCTGCACGCCGGCGCGCAGAACACCCACGCCCTCCGGCTGTACGAGTCCCTCGGCTTCCGGCTGCGTCGCCGCACGGCGTTCCTGGCGGCGCGGGCGCCGGAGTGGCTGGCGGAGGGTGGGGTGGCGGTTTCGGTCGCCTGACCGGACACCGGGAAGCTCAGCCGGCCTCGGTGCCGGCCGACCCCGCGTCGTACCGCTCCAGATGGGCGGCGAACCGCGAGGAGCCGTTCGGACCCCGGGTTTCCGCCTCCTATGAACCTGCCTCAGGACGGTTCGGCGGCCTTGCCGATGTCCTCGTGCAGATGGGCCATGAGGTGCCCCAGTTCACGGACCGCGGGGTCCGGGCTCTCGGCCTCACCTGCGACTCGCCGCAGCCAGTCGGCCGTCGCCAGGGCGAGGGCGACAGCCTCCTTCTCGTTGCCGTCGCCGAGACACAGCTCGATCCGGTGGGCGAGGCTGCTCAGGGTCTCTTCGTCGGTCTCCGGCACCAGGTGACCCCGCAAGCCGGCGGGGTACGGATCTCGCGCGCGGGATTCCCGCAGCGCGCCCAGCACCGCGGCGTTTTCGCTGTACTGGTCCAGCAGGCCCAGGAGGACATGGATCCGTGCCGTCAGCCGTGGCCGGCCCGGATGGCGGTCCAGCCACGCCATCAGTTCACGCTGGCCGCCGAGGTGGTCGATGATCGGGGTCAGCGTCTCCACGGCCTTGTTCGCAAGGCTCCAGCACAGGGGCAGGAGTTCGGCCACCTCGTCGGCGAGCCGGGCTTCGTCCTTCGCGCCGAGCGTGCCGTCGACGAAGCTGCTGGCTTTGTCGAGGTCGATACCGAATCTGTCCGGTCCGGCGGGAGCCCGGGAGTCGCGGGACGGAGTGTGCCGCCGGTGCCTGAGTTCATCGGCAACCCTGCTGAGCAGCTTGTCGTGCATGGAACCTCCTGGGTGGTCGCGCCAGGTCTGTTGTGTGGCCTCGCGGACGGCTCTGCCGGCCGGCCCGTGCCGCAGACAGGCGTCTCGGAGCCGACACGACCAACCTGCCACCGAAGATGGCGTTCGCATGGCCGGCAATCCGGACGGGCCACAGTCCGTGCCGCGGTGCGCCGTGCAGCCGGCCGAACAGGGCGCTCCGCACGGTCCGCGCGGGCAGTCCGCCCAGCACCCGACCGTGATCCATCACGCGCTGACCGTCGTCGGCGACCGAGGACGGCGCGCGAGAACAGGCCGAGGAGACGGGTGGGCGTCCGACGGCCGCACCGGCTTCGGCGGGTGCCCGCCGAAGCCGGATGGGGTCCTCGGGCGCGTCACTGCGCCGGCGAGTCGAGTCCGAGAGCTGCGCTCGCTTCGGCAGGTGCCCGCCGGGCGCCGGATGGAGTCCTCGAACGCGTCATTGCGCCGGCGAGTCGAGTCCGCGGCCGTACCGGTTCCGCCGGGCGCCGGGCCCGGGGTCCGCCGCCGGCGTTGGGGTATGGTGGCCGTCCGGCCGCGGACGTCGCGCGGCCCCGAGTGCCGAGGAGGTGGGACCCATCACCGCTGTGCCGACCGGGGTGCTCCCCCTTCGTGACGGTGCGGTGCACCTGCACAGGTGACCGCCGGAGCGCCCTGAACTCTCGCGCTTCCGAAAGGCTTTCATGCCCGCCGTGCCCTTTCCCTCCCCTGTTCCGCCTTCCGCCGTCGTCTCCGCCCTGCGCGCCGCCGGATGCGTCTTCGCAGAGGACGAGGCGGAGTTGATCCTCGCCACCGCCCGTACGCCCGACGAGGTCGCCTCGATGGTGGACCGGCGCGCCGCCGGACTGCCGCTCGAACACGTCCTGGGCTGGGCCGAGTTCCGCGGCCTGCGCATCCGCCTGGAGCCCGGGGTGTTCGTGCCGCGCCGCCGTACCGAGTTCCTGGTCGACCGGGCGCTGGCCGAGGCGCCGGAGGCGACCGTGGTCGTGGACCTGTGCTGCG
>NZ_JBLEBI010000180.1:0-14104 GCF_047340315.1 Streptomyces sp. AF1A | reverse complement strand
GCGGGGCCGCACCGGGCCCGGCCTCGACGCCGCCGTTCGTGCGCAGCGCCCGGGGATCCACCCGCCCGGCGGAACGGTTCGCCGGCCCGGCGGCGACCGTGTCGAGAGCGTGGACGCCGCGCGCTGGAGCGCTCTGCTGACTCCAGGCGGAACGGACCGCCCGGGGCGCACCCGTCCGCACACGGCTCCCGCGGCCGGTAACGGGTATGCGGAGGATGGCCGTGACGGCCGCGCCCGTGTGCCACCCGAGGAGGAGCCTTGCCCCTGGTCCCGCCGCCGTTCGACCCGGAACTGGCCGCGTCCCTGGAACGGATGGGGGACGCCGCCCGGCCCGGGTTCACCCTGGACGACATCGACACCGCCCGGCGGGCCGCGGGCGCCGAGCTGCTGCCGCTGGTGGACCTCACCATGGACGGCGCCTTCGAGGTGACGGACCGCGCGGTGCCCGGACCGGCGGGCGCTCCCGATGTCCCGCTGCTCGTCTGCCGCCCGGCGACCGCCGCGACCGCGGCCCCGCTGCCGGTGATCTACCACGTGCACGGCGGCGGCCTGATGCTCGGCACCAACCGGGCCGGGGTGGAGGCGCCGCTGAGCTGGGCGCGGGAACTGGGCGCGGTGGTGGTGTCGGTGGAGTACCGGCTCGCGCCGGAGCACCCGCACCCGGCACCGGTCGAGGACGCGTACGCCGGTTTGGTGTGGACCGCGGAGCACGCGGCACAGACCGGCGGCGACCCGGACCGGATCGTCGTCGCGGGCGCCAGCGCGGGCGGCGGCCTCTGCGCGGCCCTCGCCCTGCTCGGCCGCGACCGGCAGGGCCCGCGGCCCGTCGGCCAGCTGCTCATGTCCCCGATGCTGGACGACCGCAACGACACCGTCTCCAGCCGTCAGATGGCCGGTGTCGGGCTCTGGGACCGCACCGCCAACGAGACCGCGTGGACGGCGCTGCTGGGCGAGCGCCGGGGCGGACCCGACGTCTCCCCGTACGCGGCTCCCGCCCGCGCCACCGACCTGTCCGGGCTGCCGCCGGCCTACCTCGACGTCGGCTCGGCCGAGACCTTCCGCGACGAGGTGGTCACCTACGCGTCCCGCATCTGGCAGGCCGGCGGCGACGCCGAACTGCACGTCTGGCCGGGCGCCTTCCACGGCTCCGACGCCCTCGCACCCGAGGCGTCCCTGTCCCGGGCGGCCCGGACCGCCCGTCTGGCCTGGCTGCGCAGACTCCTGACCCGGCAGCGCCTCGCCTGAGGGCTCCCGCGCCAGCGCCCCGCCTGACGACTCCCGCGCCACACGCCCTCGACGCGCCGACCCGGTGCGCCCGCCAGGCCGGGCTCGGCCCCGATGCCGGCCCGCACCCCTACGCGGTGGCCGGCGGCGCGGTGCTCGCGCGTACGACCAGCGTGGTCGCGAGTTCCAGGCGGGTCGGTGCGGGGGTGTCGTCCTCGCGCAGCCTGAGAATGAGCTGCGCGGCCTGCTCGGCCATCTCGCGCAGCGGCTGGCGCACGGTGGTCAGGGCGGGGCTGGTCCACTTGGCGATGTCGAGGTCGTCGTACCCCACGACCGAGAGGTCGTCGGGGACCCGCAGCCCGCACACGCGGGCCGCGTCCAGGACGCCGAGGGCCTGCAGGTCGCTGCCCGCGAAGATCGCGCTGGGCCGGTCGTCCCGTTCCAGCAGCCGCTTGGCGTGCGCGTTCCCCCCTTCGGCGTGGAAGTCGCCGAAGGCGATCAGGGACGGGTCCACCTCCAGCCCGGCCATGGCCATGGCGGACCGGTAGCCGTCCAGGCGCGCGAGCGAGCACAGCATGTCCTCGGGGCCGGTGATGATCCCGATGCGCCGGTGCCCCTGTTCGATCAGGTGCCGGGTCGCGGCCAGGCCGCCGGCCCAGTTCGCCGAGCCCACCGAGGGCACGTCGGCCTCCGGGTCGCCGGCGGGGTCGATCACCACGAACGGTATGGCCCGGGACCGCAGTTGACGCTTGAGCTGGGCCGGGAGACTGGAGAAGACGAGCACCACGCCCATCGGGCGCCGGCGCAGCACGTCCTCGATCCACTCGGGCCCGGGGGCGTGGCGGGTGCCGCTGCAGGTCACCACGACACCGGCGTCGTTGCCCCGGGCGACGGCCTCGACCCCGCGGATGAGCTCCATCGCCCAGAGGCTGTCGAGTTCGTGGAAGACGATCTCTATCAGGGGAGCCGCGCCCCCGCGGGTGCCGCGCTGGTAGCCGTACGCCCGCAGAAGTTCCTCGACGCGTTCCCGGGTGGAGCGGGAGACATCCGAACGGCCGTTGAGGACTTTCGAAACTGTTGAGAGGGACACCTCAGCCTCGCGCGCGACATCAGCCAGCGTCACGTGCCCCCGACCACCGACATTCTCCATGCCCGCAGCATAGGGCACCTCCACAGATGTGGTCCCTACATCACGCTTCAGTAACCCGCGGCCAGAGGGTTGACGCCCTTGATCGCGTCGACCTAGCGTCCGCGCAGGCAAGTTTTTCGACAAAGGTGCCGAAAGATTTTAGGAAGGGCTTCGATGAAGAGACGCGCGCTCACCCTCGCGATCGGCCTGTCCCTGGCGTCCGTGAGCCTGACGGCCTGCGGCGGCAGTTCCTCCGCGGGCGGGTCCTCGAACGTCATCCACGTGATGGTCTACGGCGACGCCAGCAACAAGGTGGAGAAGCAGATCGTCGACACCTTCAACAAGACGTCGAAGGTCAAGGTGGTCCTGGACACCATCCCCGGCGCGGACTACCAGGCGAAGCTCAACACGATCATCAAGACCCCGCAGGCCCCGGACATCTTCTTCAACTGGGGCGGCGGCAGCATCCAGCCCTACGTCAAGTCGGGCCTGCTGCTCCCGCTCGACGACATGATCGCCAAGGACCCGGGCCTGAAGAGCAACTTCCTGCCCTCGGTGTTCAACACCGCGGTGATCGACGGCAAGTCGTACGGCATCCCGATGCGCGGCACCCAGCCGGTGCTGCTGTTCAACAACAAGAAGGTGCTGGCCGACGCCGGCCTGAGCGCCCCGAAGACCTGGGACGACCTGCTCCACGCGGTCAAGGTGCTGAAGGGCAAGGGCGTCACGCCGATCGCGCTCGGCGGCGGCGACCAGTGGCCCACGCTGATGTGGTACGAGTACGTCTTCGACCGCGTCGCCGGTCCCGGCCTGTTCCAGAAGGCGCTGTCCGGCGACAAGAGCGCCTGGGCGAACCCGGACGCCAAGAAGGCCCTGGACATGCTGAAGCAGCTGGTCGACGCCGGCGCCTTCGGCTCCAACTTCGACTCGGTCAAGTTCACCGACGGCGGCTCCCCGGCCCTGCTCGCCAAGGGCAAGGCCGCGTTCGAGCTGATGGGTTCGTGGGAGTACTCCACCGAGCAGGACGCCAACCCGGACTTCACCAAGTCCGACCTGGGCTACAGCAGCTTCCCCACCATCCCGGGCGGCAAGGGCGACGCGGCGGACGTCGTCGGCAACACCAACAACTTCTACTCGGTGCTGAAGAAGACCAAGCACCCCGAGGCCGCCGCCCAGTTCCTGAAGCTCATGTACTCCGACGAGTTCGTCAAGGCGCAGCTGTCCATCGGCAACCTGCCCACCACCACCAACACCGAGAAGTTCCTGGACACCTCGGCCAACCCCGGCTACTCGAAGTACCAGTTCGACCTGGTCAAGGCGGCTCCCTCGTTCCAGCTCTCCTGGGACCAGGCCTACCCGCCGGCCGCCACCGAGCCGATCCACAAGGCCGTCCAGCAGTTCTTCGACGGCAAGCTCGACGCGGACGGGTTCATCAAGGCCATGCAGGCCCTGCCGACCTCCTGAGACGGAAAGCCATGAGTGCTCTGTCCTTCATAGCCGTGTCCGGCCGCCGCCTGCGGGCGGGGCGCCGGACCGGCGTCGGGGTGACCCGCCCGGGCCTTGTCTGGGTGGCGCCCGCGACCGTGTTCTTCCTGATGTTCGCGATCCTGCCGCTGGTGCTGGTCGCGGTGCTCTCCTTCACCGCCTGGGACGGCATTTCCGCCCCGCGCTTCAACGGTTTCGCCAACTGGTCGAAACTCCTGCACGATCCGGTGATGACGCAGAGCGTGTGGCTCACGCTGCTGCTGACCGCCCTCGGAGTGGTCACCCAGACCCCGGTCAGCATCCTGCTGGGCGTGTGGGCGGCCGGGCACCAGCGCAACCGGGCGGTGCTGTCCGCGGTCTTCTTCGTCCCGCTGCTGCTGTCCGCGACCGCGATCTCCGTGGTGTGGCGGGCCGTCCTCGACCCGAACTTCGGGGTGCCCTCCCAGGCAACCTGGCTGTTCGGGGACGGCAACCTGCTGGGCAGCCGGAGCGGGGCGATCGCGGTGCTCACCTTCGTCGGCATGTGGCAGTGGACGCCCCTGCACGCGCTGCTCTACCAGGGCGGCACCCGGGCGATCCCGCAGGTGCTCTACCAGGCCGCGGCCATCGACGGAGCGGGCACGGTACGGCAGTTCTTCCACATCACCCTGCCGCAGCTGCGCAACACCGTCATCACGTCCGCGATCCTGATGGTGGTGGGCGGCCTGACGACCTTCGACACCGTCCTGATCCTCACCCAGGGCGGGCCGGGCTACGACACCACGGTCAGCGCCTACTACATGTACCAACAGGCCTTCAAGAGCTTCGACTTCGGCTCCGGGTCGGCCATCGCGCTGGTCCTGGTGGTCGTCGCCACCCTGATCTCCCTCGTCGTGGTCCGCCTGTCCGGCTACGACAAGATGCGCAGCACCGCGGAGGGACTGTGATGCGTCGGCGCCCCAACTACCTCGCCGGCCTCGGCTCCCTGGTCTGGCTCTTCCTCGTCGGCCTGCCGCTGTACGTGCTGCTGATCGCCACGTTCCGCACCCGGTCCGACTACTCCAGCCGGGGCCCGCTGACCTTCCCGTCGCACCTGACCCTGCAGAACTACCTCGACGACTTCTCGGGCGGCTTCGGCCGGGACTTCCTCAACACGCTGGTCGTCGCCGTGAGCGTGGTGGCCATCGTGCTGGTGGTCGTACCGCCGCTCGCCTATGCCATCGTGCGCGCCCGGGGCCGGACCATCACCACGGTCTTCCGCATGTTCCTGCTCGGGCTCGCCATTCCCGCGCAGGCCGTGATCGTGCCGATGTTCTACGTCATCAGCAAGGCCGGCCTGTACGACCATCTGATCGGTGTGATCCTGCCGACGGCCGCGTTCTGCCTGCCGGTGTGCACCCTCGTACTCACCGGCGCGATGCGTGACATCACCAACGAACTCTACGAGGCGATGGCGATGGACGGCGCCACGCCCTGGCGGGTCTTCTGGCAGCTGGTGCTGCCGCTGTCCAAGGGCGGCCTGTCCTCGATCGTGGTCTTCTCCGCCCTGCAGGCGTGGAACGGCTTCCTGTTCCCCCTGATCCTCACGCAGTCCGACAGCACCAAGGTCATCACCCTCGGCCTGTACAACTTCCAGACCGAGCACGGCGTCGACGTGCCGGCCCTGCTCAGTGCCGTGGTGCTCTCCATGCTGCCGATCTTCATCGTCTACCTGTTCGCCCGGCGCGCCTTGGTCCAGGGACTCATGGGCGTCGGAGGAAAGTGACCGACAACGTGAACGTGGCCCTGCAGACCTCTGCGACGACCCCGCCGTGGCGGGACACCGCCCGCACCCCCGAGGAGCGCGCCGACGCGCTGATCCGCGAGATGACCCTGCCGGAGAAGCTGGCCCAGCTCGTCGGCGTCTGGGTCGGCGCCTCCGACGAGGGCGGCGACGTCGCCCCGCACCAGCACGACATGGAGGAGCCGCCCGACCTCGACTCCCTGCTCCCGCACGGACTGGGCCAGCTGACGCGGCCGTTCGGCACCGCGCCGGTGGATCCGGCGCTGGGCGCCCTCTCCCTGGCCCGCAGCCAGCAGCGCATCGCGGCCGCCAACCGGTTCGGCATCCCGGCGCTCGCCCACGAGGAGTGCCTGGCCGGCTTCGCCGCCTGGGGCGCCACCGCGTACCCCGTGCCGCTGTCCTGGGGCGCGACCTTCGACCCCGGCCTGATCCGCCGGATGGCCGAGGCGATCGGCCGCGACATGCGCGCGGTCGGCGTCCACCAGGGTCTGGCCCCGGTCCTCGACGTCGTGCGCGACGCGCGCTGGGGGCGGGTCGAGGAGACCATCGGCGAGGACCCGTACCTGGTCGGCACCGTGGGCACCGCCTACGTGCAGGGCCTGGAAGCGGCCGGGATCGTCGCCACGCTCAAGCACTTCGCCGGCTACTCCGCCTCGCGTGCCGGGCGCAACCTCGCACCCGTGGGCATGGGCGCCCGCGAACGCGCCGACGTCATCCTGGCGCCGTTCGAGATGGCGGTGCGCGAGGGCCGCCCCCGCTCGGTCATGCACGCCTACACCGACACGGACGGCGTGCCCTCCGCCGCCGACGAGTCCCTGCTGACCGGACTGCTGCGCGACACGTGGGGCTTCGACGGCACCGTGGTCGCCGACTACTTCGGCATCTCCTTCCTCAAGCTCCTGCACGGCGTCGCCGGCGACTGGGCCGAGGCCGCCGGTCTCGCCCTGGCCGCCGGGGTCGACGTGGAGCTGCCCACCGTCAAGACCTTCGGCGAGCCACTGCTGCGTGCCGTCGAGTCGGGTGCCGTCCCCGAGGCGCTGGTGGACCGGGCGCTGCGGCGGGTGCTGGTGCAGAAGGCGCAGCTCGGCCTGCTCGACCCGGACTGGGACCCGGTCCCGGTCGCCCTGTCCGGCGCCCGGCTCGACGACCCCGACGCCCTGCGCGGCACGGTCGGCCTGGACACCGACGCCAACCGCGCGCTGGCCCGGGAGATCGCCGAGCAGGCCGTCGTCCTGCTGCGCAACGACGGCGTCCTGCCCCTGCGCCGGCCCGGACGGATCGCCCTGATCGGGCCCACCGCGGACACGCCCACCTCGGTGCTGGGCTGCTACGCCTTCCCCGTGCACGTCGGCAGCCAGCACCCCGAGGTCCCGCTCGGCATCGAACTGCCCACCCTGCGGCAGGCGCTGGCCGCGGAGTTCCCCGGCAGCGAGATCTGGACGGCCGCCGGTGCCACCGTCGACGGCACGGACACGACCGGCTTCGCCGAGGCGGTGGAGGCCGCTCGTGCGTCCGATGTCGTGGTGCTCGCCCTCGGCGACCGCGCCGGTTTGTTCGGGCGCGGCACCAGCGGCGAGGGCTGCGACGCCGAGTCCCTCGAACTGCCGGGCGTACAGCAGCGGTTGCTCGAAACCCTGCTGGACACGGGCAAACCGGTGGTGCTGGTGCTGCTCGCCGGCCGGCCCTACGCGCTGGGCCGGGCGGTCGCCGAGGCGGCCGGCATCGTCCAGGCCTTCTTCCCCGGCGAGGCCGGCACCGAGGCGGTGGCCGGCGTCCTCAGCGGCCGGGTCAACCCGTCCGGACGGCTGCCGGTCAGCGTCCCCGCCCGCCCCGGGGTGCAGCCCTCCACCTACCTGGCCGCGCGTCTGGCCGGTCCCAGCGAGGTCTCCAGCACCGACCCGACCCCCGCCTTCGGCTTCGGCCACGGCCTGAGCTACACCACCTTCACCTGGTCCAACCTGCGGGTCGAGCAGCACACCGCCCCGACCGACGGCGCCTTCGCACTCGACTTCACCCTGCGCAACAGCGGCCCGCGCGAGGGAGCCGAGACGGTCCAGCTCTATCTGCACGACCCCGTGGCCTCGGTGGTCCAGCCGGTGCAGCGGCTGATCGGCTACCGCCGGATCGCCCTCGCCCCAAACGAGGAGACCCGGGTCCGGATCACCGTCCCGGCCGACCTGGCCTCGTTCACCGGGCGCGACGGCCGCCGCATCGTCGAGCCGGGCGCGCTCGAACTCCGGCTCGCCGCCTCCAGCACCGATGTCCGCCTCACCGCCACGGTCCGCCTGGAAGGCCCCACGCGCACCGTCGACCACACCCGCCGGCTGCACGCCGACTTCACACTCGGCCGCGCCGCGCGGTAGAACCGGCCGCCTGCCACGCCCCGTGCCACGGTCTCGGCATGGGGCGTGGCAGGCCGAACGGCTCTTGGCGGCCGGTACGCCGGCCGGGGGCCGACGGGTCCGGCAGGTCGTCACCCGGCCGCGCGGCCATGGGCCCGGACCGTCCCGCCCGGGGCGGCTGCCCCACGACGATCCGCCTCGCCTGTTCGCGGACACGGCCTTGGCCTCGCCGGCCCAGCCCTGGCGCCGCCGCCGGGGCTGGGCCGGGAGCGAGGTCCCGCCGACGGGGAGTCACTCCCGGCCGGCGCCGGTCCCGTTGCGGGGGAAGAAGCGGATCAGTTCGGCGAGCAGTTCCCTGGGGGCCTGCTCGGCGAGCCAATGGCCGGCGCCGGGGATGACCACGCCGTGCACATCCTGGGCGAGGTTGCTCATGGCACCTGCGACCTGTGCGCCCCAGCTCTGCGATCCACCGATCGCCAGGACCGGCATGGCCAGCTTCTTCTGCGCGCGCTCGCCGTTCTGGTCGAGGGTGGTGTCCCACGCGCGGTAGAGGCCGAAGCTGCCACGCAGGGTCTCGGGATCCGAGAAGAGCCGGAAGTAGTACTTCCGCGCGTAATCGGGCAGCCTCTGTCCGCCCTGGATGTCGAACTCGTAGCCGAAGAAGACCTCCTCCCGTCCCTTGACCAGCTTTTCGGTCAGCTTGTTGTCGACCCGGTTGAAGGCGAGGTGCCAGAGGCGGTTGTTCTCGTCCTCGGTGCCGAACAGGAACGGCGAGAAGTTCCGCAGTGGAGGTCCGGGGACCTCCAGGGCGGCCAGGCGGGTGATCCGCTCGGGGTGGTCGGCTGCCATGGCGTAACCGATGATCATGCCCGTGTCATGGCCGGCCACGGCGAACCGCCGGTGCCCGAGGGCGTCCATGAGTGCGACGAGGTCTCGGGCGAGAGTGCCGGTGTCGTACCCCTTCTCGGGCTTGTCGGTGAGGCCGATACCGCGCTGGTCGACGGCGACGACCGTGTAGTGACGGGCCAGTTCCGGCATCACCATGCGCCAGGCGTACCAGTTCTCCGGCCAGCCGTGCACCAGCAGCAGCGGCGGGCCGTCACCGCCGATGACCACGTGCTGCCGGATGCCGTTCGCCTGCACATGTCGACTGGTGAACGTCTTGGTGAAACCGGCCGGGAGGTGGGGGGCCGTGGCGACCGAGCCGAAGCCCCGCGGCATTTGCCGGGCGGGGGCGGCGCCGGCCGGCTGCGCCGGGCCCGCGACCAGGGAGATGCCTGCTGCCGCGACGGCGGAGGCCGCCGCACCGCCGACGAAGAGGCGCCGCGAGAAGCGGCGTGGCGCACGATGGGAGGCGGGCCGGGTGGTGCCGGAGCCGTCCTGGCCGGACGGCTCCACGGGGGACATGTCCATGGGGGTGCTCTCCTCTTGCTGGATTCGTTCTGATGCCGCTCGAGCGTTCGACACGTATCCGGAGTGCGGTCACGCGCACATGCTCGTAACGGGCCGCGAGCAGCCTCGGGCGAAGCGGTGGGCTCGCGGGTTGTCCCGGCCCGCCGTGACATCAGCGGCCGGGAAGGCACTGCGTGATCTCCACGCCGTACCCGTCCGGGTCGTTGTGCTGCGTGGATGACGTCTTCCGACGGGCCGTCACGCTTCGGTTGCCGCGGCTGAGACGTTCAGGCCTCTGGGGTGTGCTCGTCGAGGAGGTGCCCGGGCCGGGTCCGCGTGCGGGTGCCGCGGTCGATCAGGGGCGCGGTCGGGGTGCGGTCGATCTGCAGGCTGAGGAATTCAGGGCGGCTGTAGTGGCCGCCGGCGTCCATCAGACGCTTGCGCCGGTCGATCAGCGCGAGGTCCAGATCGGCGATCACCTCGCCCTCACCGGAGGTGAGCGGCTCGCCGACGATGCTGCCTTCGGGGTCGACGACGGCGGTGAGGAATCCCCGTGAGAACGCGCCGACCGGGGCGCCGGTGTCCTTCGCGAGCCGTGCCTGCTGGTCGGCGTCGAGCCAGGCGGTGGCGTTGACCACGAAGGCCGCGGATTCCAGCGCGTGCTGACGGATGGCGACCTCCATCTGCCCGGCGAACAGGGGTCCGCCGAAGGCCCCGGGGAACATCGCGGCGTGGATCTGCTCGCCGTCGGCGATCAGGGCGTAGCGGGCGAGCGGCTGGTAGTGCTCCCAGCAGGCGAGCTGGCCGATGCGCCCGACGGCGCTGTCCACCGCGCGCAGTCCGGAGCCGTCGCCCTGGCCCCAGACCATGCGCTCGTGGTACGTCGGTGTGATCTTGCGGCGGCGCTGGATCAGCGTGCCGTCCGCGTCGAACAGCAACTGCGTGTTGTAGAGGGAACCGCCGTCACGCTCGTTGACGCCGATCGAGACGACCATGCCGGCTTCGCGGGCCGCGGCGCCGATCGCGTCGGTGTCGGCGGACGGCACGGTCACAGCCTCCTCCATGAGCCGCAGGTGCTCCTTGGCCATGGCGTAGGGAGGCTGCACGAAGGAGAAGTAGGGGTAGTACGGGACGACGGTCTCGGGGAAGACCGCGAACTGGACGCCCTTCCGCCCGAGCTCACGGATCTTCTCGACCACTTTCGCGACCGTGCCGGCACGGCTGTGGAGAACGGGGCTGATCTGAACGGCAGCTGCCTTCACGATGGTCATGATGTGACTCCTTCTCACGATGGGGGATGTGCGCCCGCACGGGACGGCTCCGACCGCGGGCGGATCCCAGCGGCTGGAGAGGGTTTCTCCGGCCGCGGCCGGGGGTTCGTGCCCGCCGCGCGTCAGACGGCCGCAGTCGCTCGTCTCGGGGACAGTCGCAGGGTTGCCGCGCGCAGCGGGCCGCTCGCCGCGACGAGCGTCGCCGCTCCCCCGGTCCACAGGGCGAGGGTGGCAAGGGGGGTGATCGCGTGCGCACCGGCGAAGTACGTCAGGTCGGTGATGGCCCGCACCGCCGCGCCCGGCGGCAGCACAGCCGAGACGCTGCGTGCCGCGCCGGGCAGGAGGTCGGCGCCGGTGGCGGCGCCGCTGGTGGAGTTGCCGACGGTGAGCAGCAGCAGGGTCGCCACCGGCACACCCAGCGGACCCAGGTACGTGCCGAGTGCCTTGGTGGTGAACGCGGTCGCGGCCGACAGCAGGGCGAGGGTGAGGGCCAGGGGGAGGAAGGGGGCGGGGAGGGCACCGAGCACGGGGCCGGCGATGACGGCGGCGACCGTGCCGGAGACCGCGGAGAAGCCGGTGACGAGGGTCAGCCGGTGCCGAACGTGGAGCATCTTGCCTAGGCCCAGGGCGTTTTGGGCCAGGACGAATCCGGCGAGGGACACGCCGAAGGAGACGTAGAACCCGGCGAGGCCACGGGCGTCGTACGGGTCGAGCGGCACCCGGTCATGAACCGCGACGTCCTGGCCGGCTCCGTGGCCGTAGGCAGTGACCGGGTTCTTCACGGCCGTGGTGGTCGACAGGCCGTTGGCTCCCGCCACGTCCAACTGCAGGGTGGCCCCGCCGCGGGAGCGGCTCAGCGCGGCGACCACGTCATGCCGCTCCAGCGCCAGACGGGCGTCGGCCGAGGTGGCGGCGAGGCGGACGTCGACGGCGTCGCCGAGCGCCCGCTGCACCTGGCCCGGCAGGCGACTGCCGGACACCGCGATCGGCAGCCGATGCGGCTGGGGGTCGCGTTGCAGCCCCACGTAGCAGGCGATGAAGGCCGAGACGATGACGAGGCAGACGAGGACGGGCTGCAGCCACACCCGGACGGGGACGCCGCCGCTTCGTTCCGCGGCATGGTGAGGATGCTGGTGCACGGGATGACTCCAGGGATTCGAGGCAGAGGTTGTCTGTGCGGTCGGACGCACGCTCGCGGCATCGTCGCGGCACAGCGCGGCGCCCTTGTCGGGCATGCTGACCGGGTCATGCGCAGGTGGTGCGAGCCCGCCGGCAGGGGTGGGGACGCCGCCGGCGGATCAGCCACCTGCGGCACCTGGCCGCACCATCCGCGAGCGGGAGCACATGCCCGCCCCGCGGGGGCAGGGCACGGGGGCGTGTCAGCTGAACAGGACGCTTTCGACGTCGATGGTGACGAGCTCCACGTCCCGCAGGACCGTGCCGTCCTCCCCGCGCCGGTAGACACGGCGCCGGGTCGCAACCATGATCCCGTCGAACTCCTTGTACCCGGTGACGTAATGGGCCGCATGCCCCGCGTTGATGACCTCGGGCGTGTAGTCATGCCTGCGCAACAGGCCGTTCGCGTCGAAGTAGAAGATCTGCTCGCGGCAGTGCGTCGCGATGTGGTCGGGGAAGGTGACCTCCAGGCGCCTCCAGCTCTCGCCCTGCTCCGTGACGGGAGACCGTTCCACAGCCCTGAAGCCCGGCGAGGCGAACGTGAACGGGGAGGTGAGGTACGTCCACATGGCATACCCGGCGAAGTAGGCGACGTGCAGATCGTCCCAGGGAGCGCGCACGTCGGACGGGAACGAGGCACGAGGGTCGTACCGCTCGGCCGTCACCTCCCCCGTGCACGTCTCGACAGCCACCCGATGCGGGGTGAAGCACGTCCGCAGGCGAGGCGAGGTGAAGGGATGGTGGCTGGCGCCCTGTCGGCGCAGATCGAGCCTGACAGCCGTACGGGCCAGAATCCCCTCCCGCCCCTTCAGTCCCCACAGCGAACCCCCGACGCGCAGATGCGCGGTGGCGGAGCCGAACCGGCGGTAGCGCTCGAGGCCACCGTGCGCCTCGACGGCAGCGGTGACGAGATCACTCACAGCGGGATTCCCCTTTCTCGATGAACGACGCAGCGCGCCGTCGCGGAACCATGCGCCCGCTCGATTATGAGCATATGCTCTTATTTGCGATCGTGACAAGGTCGCCGGAATCACACGCCCTTTCCCTGCCCCGCGCCCACGATCGAGGGGACGCCCCAGGAGTCGGGCGGCTGCTGTTCCGGCTCACTCGCGCCGACGTCACACGCGGTCGACCCCCGCTCGGCATCGCCGGCCGCACGCCACGCTCGATGAGGCGCACGACCGGCGGTCGTGCGACGGCGCTCGAAACCTTTCGAAGGCGCCGCCGACCGAGGCGGATTCACCCGGAATCCCCCGCCGGAAAACGGCCGCATGTCGCCCGTACGAAAGCGGTACGGGGGCCGCGTAGTGACGTTACCGTTCGGTAGACACCGTGCCCGCAGTCTTCCGGAGGTGCCCGTTCATGACGTCCGACCGTGCCGAGGGCCTGGCCGAATCCGTGCAGGCGCTGGCGGAGGGGGAGGTGACCTCCCGTGAGCTGGTGGAGCGGGCGCTGGCGCGGATCGAGGCCACGCGGCCGACGCTGAACGCCTTCCGTATCGTGCGCGCCGAGGCCGCGCTCGCCGAAGCGGACGCGGCCGACCGGGAGTTGGCCACCGGTGGGCGGCGTCCGCTGCTCGGGGTGCCGGTGGCGGTGAAGGACGACATGGACGTGGCGGGCGAGCCGACCGCGTTCGGCTGCCGGGGCGCCTTCCCGCCGGTGGCCGAGGACGGCGAGGCGGTACGGCGGTTGCGGGCGGCCGGGGCCGTGATCGTCGGCAAGACGAACACGTGTGAGCTGGGGCAGTGGCCGTTCACGGAGGGGCCGGCGTTCGGACAGACCCGCAACCCGTGGCACACCGGGCACACGCCGGGGGGCTCCTCGGGCGGTTCGGCGGCCGCGGTCGCCGCCGGTCTGGTGCCGGCCGCGCTCGGCTCCGACGGCGCCGGTTCGGTGCGGATCCCGGCCTCCTGGACCCGGCTGATCGGCATCAAACCGCAGCGCGGCCGCATCTCGACCTGGCCGCGCGGCGAGTCCTTCCACGGCATCACGGTCAACGGCACCCTGGCGCGCACGGTCGCCGACGCGGCCCTGCTGCTGGACGCGGCGAGTGGCAACCACGCACGGGACCCGCACCGGCCGCCCGCGCTGCGGGTCGCGGACGCCGTCGGGCGCGACCCCGGCCGGCTGCGCATCGCCCTGTCGCTGAAGCCGCCGTTCACCGCCGTGCCGGCCCGGCTGCACCCGGAGATCCGGGCGAGGGTCCTCGAACTCGCGGGGCAACTGGCCGCGTTGGGGCACGAGGTGGACGAGGCCGACCCGCCCTACGGCCTCATCGGGCTGGCCTTCGTGCCGCGCGCCACCGCCGGGATCGCCGAGCGGG